>CAMWLX010000232.1 GCA_947175225.1 uncultured Porphyromonadaceae bacterium | reverse complement strand
CTTAAAGCGTTAACCTAATACATTAAATATCTATCAATTAACATCAAATTTATGAAAAAACTTTTCTTAACACTTGGTTTGGCAGCTGCCTGCTTGACCTCGAACGCCTATGAAAGAATTCTGTATAATCAGAATTTCGAGACAGCGACATCCGCAGAAGCTACAGGATGGTCTTTCGGTGGCGAGTCTATGAAGATTTCATCTGACCTTTGGGGCAAATTCCTTGATCTTTCCCTCGGACAGAACAATGGCCGTAGCGGTCAGGTAGTATGGGGCGACAGCATCTATATGGATAAGGATGGCAATGTTCTTCTTGAAGACAACTGCTATAAGTTGCAGTTCAGCTTCTGTATCAAAAATATGCCTACCAACCAATGGAACAGTGAGATCACCGTATTCACTAACAAGGCTCCTATCGCTAATAACCTTTATCGTATTCCATGGGGACAATCAGTTGCAGTAGACCGCGAAAACTTCATTTTTGATGCAGCTCAGGTCAATGCACAAGTTGATGCTGATATGGAACTTGCAATCAATGCACCTGTATATCCAAACTATTCTGAGGAAGTTAAAGATTCAATCACTGGCTATTCTTACGATTTAACTGAGGTTAACACAGTTAGCACCGGTGCTTGGGTTAATGTGGTATGCGACGTTAATGTTGCAGATCGTACTGTTGATTATAACGTGGAGACAGAAACCGGAGATTTCATTAAGAGCGGTACAATGACAGTGCCTGAAACAGACATGGATGGTGAGCCAATCTCAATGTTTGCAGAAGGTATTTTTGCTCTGTTGGCGCGCTATCAGTCAAAATTCCTCTTTGACAACATCAGGGTGTCTTGCGAAGTGGAAAATCCATTTGCTAACATTCCGACAATTGCTCTTACCGGTCTTGGCCAAGATGAAGATGAAAATCTTGATCTAAATTTGCGTATTTACACCATCACTTTCTTGGATGGAGAAGTGCTCCATATAAAAGGCACAGACGGCACAATCATCGAAGTTGAATATGATGATACTGATGAAGGGGCATATCAATATTCTACTACAACAAGCGGTGTGCTTGAAGCATGGACCACTTGCGAAGGCGCTTCTTCCGAGGTTGTAAAAATGGATGTTGACTGTACTCCATGTAAACTTCCTTCTGTAGTTGCAACAATATCTGCAGTTCAAACAGGCTTTGGCAAGACTTACACTTTGACTATCAGCAATGCAGACGTTCCTCTTCAGCCTACAATCTTCATTAATTATTTATTTGAAGGCGAAAACGGCGAAAAGATCGAAGTTGAGGGTGTTGCTTCCGGTGCAAAAGTGTCAGTTTCAGAAAAGGGTGTTCTTACTCTGACTTCGGCTGCATTTGGATATGAATCTACTACAATCAAGGTAGACAATGACCTCGAATTTGATATTAAGCAACAGTGGGATTTTGCTCGTATGAGTGATGACGAAATCAAGGCTGCTGGATTCCCGAGCTCTTACGAAGTCCTCAACAGTGCAACTACAAGCGGTTTTGACAACTGGACAGCACGTAAGCGTCTCTACTATTATGATTCAGCTACAGAGACTGTAAATGATGAAGGCGAAACAGTTTATACTGCTGTTTACCCATTTGGATACACTGGCTCTGATGAAAATGTTGTTAATTACACTACTATCGGTTCAGACGTAAATGTAGCTGGCTATGAACTCTTCGAAGGCATTACAGTATATGCTGGCCATAATGTTCGCTGGCTCAAAAATATCGGTATGATCAATGACGAAACAAGCGGTGGTAACTATAAGAACATTGATGTTCTTAACCTTGACAAGACTGATTTCGTTGTAATCAATAAGATCAACAATTACGGTGGTAACTCTTGCCATCCTATCTGCGCTACAACAGAAGAATACTATGCTCAACTCGAGGGTGAGAATGAAGTATTCAGAGCTGCAGACGGCACACTTAATGAAGAGACTGGTAAGTATACAGTAAGCTGCCCGGTATATCGTATTGATACTGCTGCAACTTGCCTGACAGTTTACAAGCAGCTTGGTAATATTGACGATGCAGTTGATGTAATCAATGCTGTTGCAGGCGACGGTTACTGGTATTCAATCGATGGCATCCGTGTAGCAGAGCCGACTCGTCCGGGTCTCTATATCCACAACGGAAAGAAGATCATCGTTAAGTAATCATCCCTTAAAATAACCTCGTAGGGACGCACGACTCGTGCGTCCCTATTTATTTTTTGTAATATAACATACTCTCCTGGTATCTACAACCTTACTATAAAATTTTTTTGGGGAAGTTTTAAATGTCCGCTGAATAGTTACGGCTAACATGTTGATTGTTAAAATTAATTAAAATTTTGTATATTAAGATAATTTTATATAATTTTGCGCATAATAAAAATACCAAATACATATTAATAATCTAAATCAATTTTTTATGAAAAAATTTCTTCTAAGCGTAGCTGCGACGGCACTGACCGCATCTGCTTTCGCAGCCACAGGCGATGTTAAAGTCATCGTCGATCAAAACTTCAAAGCTCAAGATGGACAAAGCGTAGTGTTGAAAAATCCATCCAACGGCACCTACATGTGGGGTGAGGATATTCAAGGAATGATCCAAGAAAATGGTGTTTACATGACCAATGACAACAACGCGGATAACAACTACGCAAACCGTGACTTCTTGACTTTCAAAACTGCACAAGGTAAGGCAACTCGTGAACTGAATATATCCTACAACTTGTTCAATCCAAAAGGTTTTGGACAGTCTCCCGCTTATTACGAAATAAATTATTATAACAATAAGCAAAAATTCGTTTTCGGTATCAAAGAGAGCATCGGTAACTGGGATTACAAGGTTAGCATCGTGACTGCTAATGAAGATGGAACAACTACAGAGACTCAACTTCCAAATACGCATGTGACTCAAAACGCTGTTTCTCCCGTAGAATACAATGTTCTATTCTCTGGTCATCAAGCTATTGTTGATATTGACGGTGGTTCTTATGCAGCATATACAGCTACTGAAGGTATTCAATTCATTAAACTCGCTGTTTCAGGTGATAAAGATTGGAGCAGAGGTATGTATATCCAGAATTACATGCTTTCGACAACTGAAGTTGAAGCTGTAGAAACTGCTCAATATACTCTTAAATATGTTGCTGGCGACCAAGTCCTCAAAGAAATCGTTAAGAGTGGCGTTGTTGGTGATCCAATCGTTATAAATGATTCTGAAGAAGCTCCGATCTGGAATGAAGATAACACTGAAAAGTATCTGTATGTAAGCAATGACGCAGAAGGAAAGACTGTTGATGCAGAAGGCACAACTGTTGTAACTCTTACTTATCGTGCTGCTGAAGTTTGGAATTATACAGTAGGAAACAACGTAAACAATGCAGTTGTAGAAGGTACTTGCATTGAAGGTGAAAGCGTAACTGTTCCATACAGCAGATATATTCTTGCTTCTGATGGCATGGTATGGCTGAAAGAGGCTACTGATAAGCAATACAATTTCTCCTTCACACCTGATCAGAATGATTATGTAGCAGATCTCGTATATGGCGAAACTGATATGACTGACGGTGTCTACTTTGTAGAAGCTGAAGATGTCGAAGGTTTGACAGAAGTTACTGACGGAAATGCAAATATACGTTGTTCAAATGCGGCTGCCGGTTATAATGCAGAAGGCGCAGAAATTCCGGTTCAGATCTGTAAGCTCTCTGCAGGTACTTACAAAGTAGCTATCGCTGGTTGGGGTGGTGCCGGCACAGACCTTATCGTTAAGGCTGGTGAAAATACTGTCCTCACTGTTACTACTACTGGTTCTTGGGCTCCTGGCACATCTGAAGAATTCGAATTGACTGAAGAAACTGCAATCACATTCGAAGGAGCTACTAAATCACGTCCGGTTGACTTCTTCCTCATCACAGGTACAGGTTCAGTTGTAGGAGACTCAAGTGCTGTTGAAGCTGTTGAATCAGCTAATGCTGATGGCAAATGGTATAACCTCCAGGGCGTACAGGTTGCAGCTCCTAAGGCTGCCGGCCTCTACATCCACAATGGCAAAAAGATCATCGTTAAGTAATTGAGAATTGTGAATTGAGAATTGAGAATTACTTTAGATTTGGCAAAGCTAATTATTCAATTTCAAAATCATAATTCAATCAATATCCCTTTAAGGACGCACGACCCGTGCGTCCTTTTTTTGCCATTGACAGTGTTCGTTTTTAAACATTGATTTGGATGGGAGTGAGATATTTATTATATTTGCATTCTAATACGCAGAAACCATGACACAACTGAGATACCCTGTTGGAATGCAGACGTTCTCGAAAATAATCGAGAACGGATATGTGTATGTCGACAAGACAAGCTATATCAAGCCTCTTCTAAGCCAAGGACAATTCATTTTCATGAGCAGACCAAGGCGCTTCGGGAAGAGCCTTCTCCTGTCGACCCTCGAGGCTTATTTCGAGGGGCGACGCGATCTCTTCAAAGGACTTGCAGCCGACAAGATGGATCTTGACTGGACTCCATCCCCGGTTCTGCACTTCGACTTCAATGCTGAAAACTTCAGCCTGGAAAATGGACTGGAACTCCTTCTTGATTCTTACCTGAGGACACATGAGAAAATTTATGGGAAAAATTCCGAAGACTCTTCCCCCTCTCAACGATTCAGGGCCCTCATAGAGTCAGCGTATCGGCAGACAGGCAGACAGGTCGTCATTCTCATCGATGAATATGATAAGCCGTTGCTCGACATTGAAGAGAATAAGGAACTGTTTGATAAAAACCAGCGTATTCTCAAGAGTTTCTTCGGGAACCTCAAGAGCATGGACAAATACATCAGGTTTGTCTTCATAACCGGAGTTGCTCGCTTCAACAAGGTCAGTATATTCAGCGACTTGAATAACCTCGACGATATCTCGATAGTGGATGAATATGCTGATATTTGCGGTTGGACTGAAGATGAGCTGGTCTGCAACTTCCGACCGGGTATCCAGACACTCGCTGAAAAGCGCAAGAAAACATTCGACGACACCCTCCGTGCTTTGCGTGAGTATTATGACGGGTATCTTTTCACGGAAGAGGGATCGCGCCTTTATAATCCTTTCAGTATCCTCCAAGCATTGAAAAATCGGAGGATCGATCCTTATTGGTTCGCCAGCGGAACACCTACTTTCTTAGCACGGAGAATCAAAAAACTAAGGATATTCCCTCCTGCTATCAATGGCCAGACCTGCACCCGGATGGAGCTTATCGCCGTCGGGCTAAACGACAGGAATCCCATTCCGCTGATGTTCCAGACCGGCTACCTGACCATAGGCTCATTCATTGAAGAAACAAATCGTTATGTACTCCGATTTCCGAACCGTGAAGTGGAAACCGGCTTCTATGTGGAGCTGCTGCAAGTCTTTCTCCCTGACACTTCAGATCCTTTCAGTCCGTTTAGCTTCGCCCTCTTCCAAGACGATCTAATTAAAGGAAGACCTGGCGACTTCATGAATCGGCTTGGCACCCTCTTGAAAGACCTCCCCGGAGAAGATCATAATGAATCCACATACCGGGCCATAACCTACCTTATCTCTGTGCTATGCGGGACACAGACTATAGCAGAGCATCACAGCTACAAGGGAAGGAGCGACATTGAAGTTCTGACCGGGAATTTCATCTATATTTTTGAATTTAAATACAACAAGAGTGTTGAAGAAGCGATAGACCAAATTCATTCGCGCGACTACGCCGGCCGCTTTGCTCTTGATTCTCGCCCCGTCTACCTCATCGGAGCCAATTACAACGAAAAGAAGGACAAACGCGGATTGGAATATCAGATAATCGATCTGCACAAGCAATCAAATACCAATTGACCTCGTAGGGACGCACGAGCCGTGAGT
>CAMWLX010000231.1 GCA_947175225.1 uncultured Porphyromonadaceae bacterium | reverse complement strand
CTCTAAGATACGTACTTCTCAAGAAAACCATAGAAGAGAAGTAGAGAAGAAATCCGCTCTCATTGCTGAAGCCATCAAGACCAAAGAAGAGAATCTAAAAGCTATGAATCTTGAGAATGATTGTCAGCTTGACGATATCATAAATATGAAGGATGAACTTGGCAATCTCAATAAGCAATATTCAGAACTTAGTCAGCGGCTTGGAGCAATAAAAGAGAAACTGGAAGCTGATGAGAAGACCCGTAAAGAAAGTCAGAAACAGAGAGAAGACTACGAGCAGAAGAGCCTACGATTGGAGAAATGGGAAAAAATGAACAGATATTTTGGGGGAACAAAATTTAGGACACTCGTGCAATCTCACATTTTGCGACCACTTCTCCATAACGCCAACATATATCTTCGACAGATCACTGATCATTTCACCCTCACTTGCAGTGATGAAAATGAACAGTTGTCGATTCTCATTCGCGACAGGTATCACAATAATGAGCCTCGAAGCGTGACTGTGCTTTCTGGAGGTGAACGATTTATGGTGTCGCTTGCTCTATCCCTTGCACTCTCTGCCATGAACCGTCCTGATATGAACGTAGATATACTTTTTATCGACGAGGGATTTGGCACACTCGATGCAAAGAGCCTTGATATGGTGATGAGTACTCTTCGGAGACTGCCGGAGATCAATGGTCAATCAGGAAGACGTGTGGGGGTCATTTCGCATAGAGAAGAATTGACAGAGCAGATAGATTGCCAGATTCAGTTGCATAGTTATGGGGAAGGACGTTCGAGAATTGTCATTCCTAAGGGAAGCTTGAAAGCTTAAGAACGAGCACTGAGGCGCTCTGCACATTGAGCCTTATCTAAAGATGTTAATAGAAAAGGAGTCAAGTTGGTTAGCTTGACTCCTTTTCATATATAGATGTATTTAGTTTTTTAGAAGAGGCTCCAGGAAACTGTCAGACCTGCCATTACAATTGCCACCATCGACATAAGCTTGATGAGGATGTTGAGACTCGGACCTGATGTGTCTTTGAATGGGTCGCCAACTGTGTCACCTACCACGGTAGCTTTGTGAACTTCGCTACCCTTTCCACCGAAGTTTCCTTCTTCTATATACTTCTTGGCATTGTCCCATGCACCACCTGAATTAGCCATGAAGACTGCGAGAACGAAACCTGCAGAAAGACCACCAATTAAAAGACCAATCACGCCGGGAACTCCGAAAATCAGACCTACCAATATTGGAACAGCTATCGCTAAAAGCGATGGGAACACCATTTCACGCTGTGCACCTTTAGTGGAGATTTGCACACAACGGGCATAGTCGGGTTCTGCCTGACCTGTCAGAATACCCTTGATCTCACGGAACTGGCGACGTACTTCTTCAACCATGTGAGAAGCAGCACGTCCTACGGCATTCATAGTAAGACCACAGAACAAGAATGCCATCATCGCTCCGATAAACATACCGGAAAGTACCATTGGGTTCATAAGGTTGACGTCGTATGCAACCATAAAGTCGCGGAAAGTTGCCTGATTGAGAGCAATCATACGAGGAATTTCAAGATTGCTAACAGGGTCAATAGTAGTACCAACCTGAATGAATTCCTGACCAATATGATGAAGACCCATGCGAATTTCCTCTACATATGATGCAAGAAGAGCGAGACCTGTCAGAGCGGCAGAGCCGATTGCAAATCCCTTGCCGGTTGCAGCAGTGGTGTTGCCAAGTGAATCGAGAGCATCCGTACGCTTGCGAACATTCTCACCAAGACTGCTCATCTCTGCATTGCCACCTGCATTATCGGCAATAGGCCCGTAAGCATCCGTAGCAAGAGTTATGCCAAGAGTTGAAAGCATACCTACTGCTGCGATTCCGATACCGTAGAGACCCCAAGAAATATTAGCGAAGTCAAAACCTGAAGCGAGATAGTAGCTCATAATGATACCGAATACTACAGCAATTACAGGAATTGCTGTGGAAATCATACCAAGGCCAACTCCTGAAATGATTACAGTAGCCGGTCCGGTGGTGCCGCTTTCTGCAAGTTTCTTTGTCGGTTTGTATGATTGCGACGTATAATATTCAGTAGCTTGCCCAATAACTATACCGACAAACAAACCTACTACAACAGCTAATGAAATATTAATCCAATTTGGAATTTCAAGAATCCACATAATAAGGAACGTGGCAGCAACAATCAGTATAGAGCTGAGATTTGTACCTGTAGCAAGTGCTCCCAGAAGATTCTTCATAGTAGCGTTCTCCTTAGTCTTTACAGCAAAGATGCCTATTATTGAGAGAAGAATGCCGACGGCAGCAATAAGCATAGGAGCCAAAACAGCCTTTGTCTGAAGAGCTATGCTTCCGACTTCAACATCCATAAATCCTACTGCGCCAGCAGCTGCACCAAGAGCGGCAGTGGCAAGGATAGAACCGCAATAAGACTCATAAAGGTCGGCACCCATACCGGCAACGTCTCCTACGTTATCGCCTACATTGTCGGCGATAGTTGCAGGGTTACGTGGATCATCTTCAGGAATGCCGGCTTCTACTTTACCTACCAGGTCAGCTCCAACATCCGCAGCCTTAGTATAGATACCACCACCTACACGTGCGAAGAGAGCTTGAGTACTTGCACCCATACCAAAAGTAAGCATAGTAGTTGTGATCATTGTCAACTTCTGAGTGTCGGGAAGATCAATTGCCCAGTTAAGGATGAGAAACCAGAAAGAAATGTCGAGAAGGCCGAGACCAACCACGACAAGACCCATAACCGCTCCTGAACGGAAAGCAACCTTAAGACCAGAATTTAGTGATTCTCGAGCAGCGTTTGCTGTGCGAGCTGAGGCATAAGTAGCTGTCTTCATTCCAAGGAAACCGGCAAGGCCGGAGAAGAAACCACCTGTCAGAAATGCAACGGGCACCCATTCATTCTGAACATGAAAACCATATGCCATAATGGAGAAAAGCACTACGAGACAGAGAAAGACCACCGTTACGATCTTGTACTGTTGACGCAGATAGGACATTGCACCTTTACGAACATGAGAAGCAATTTTCTTCATCGTGTCGGTGCCCTCATCCTGACTCTTCATCCAACGGAAAAAATAGAAAGCGAGTGCCAATGCTACTACAGAGGAAGCGGGCACAAGCCAAAATAGATTGTTTACCATGGTAAAACCTAAAAAAAGTTGTTGATGAGTTATTAAATTAGTTAATTTTGAATTTGCAAAAATTCGTCACAAAGTTAACAAAAATCTATAACATTTCACAACGTTTTCTAAATTTTTGCATATTTTAACACATCAACGCCCCCATAAACCTATAAACCCATAAACCTCAACTTTCGCTTTGCAAAAGTTGAATTATTTTATTCTGAACCAATATCCGGCAGTCACTGCGACACTCAACTGATTTGACAATGAAAACGTATCTTGTCTGCCTGAGGGCATTACATTTCCAATGCCATAATATAATCGGGCCTCGACCAGCACAGAGTTTTTACGGTTGATACTGAACTCGCCTCCAAGACCGCCTACAATACCAAAGTCGATTTTCTGGCTTACTTCCATTGTAAGCTGCTCATCTCTTCTATTCTTATCATGAAAACCGGCAAGCCCGGAAGTGTCGCGATAGTCAAAATTGCTCTTTATTTTATCGCCGAGATAATAAGCTATTTCCGGTCCTGCATTTATGAAAAATTTGCCCCTTTTGCCAAAATAGATATGCGACATTATGGGCACTTCTACATAGTTTAGGATGCGCTGATATTTATAAGGAAGATCTTCAAATTTTTCAGCCCATCCACGTTGAACGAGATTTACCTCGGCAATCAGACCGAAATGATTCTCCTCAGAGTAGCGAAACGACACACCCGCCGTATATCCCATTCCAAACGTGCCGGTGATAGAAGGTTTAAATGATACTGTAGAGAAAGTGGTTCCTCCACGCATGCCAATGTCGACCCTTGAGTCAAAATGAGTCTGCGCCCATCCCGACATCAAAGTGGATAGTATAAGGGATATCAATAAAACTGCTTTCTTCATAGCATCATCTGCGGATTAGGATTTTCTCTATATCTCCAAAAGGAGAATAGCGGATTATGTAAGCCGAAGGATTGAAGAATCCTCCCCAATTCCCTACTCGCTGAAGGTTGATTGGAGTCTGTATTTCCATCCCGTCTGGAACGGCTGCATTAAAATCCCCGTCGTTGGAAGCTATGCCGGGAATGAAATAATTAGCAATGTCATATCCGGCGACAGCATAGGTAGGGAAAGAACGGATGGGACCATGACCATATTCAGAGGAATAAGTTGCGATGAATTCCTTACCCGGGCCTGCAGTGTGGTCGAAAAAGAATCTTGATGGGAAGTAAACGTCGACATTATGGAAACGCTCTTTCATTCCCTCTGCAACCGTAATCCAATTAGGACGCCCCATTACCTTAATCTCAACAAAAGGATTGTTTTCCTTAAGGTATTCTATAGCTGTCATCATTGTCTGAATCTCCTCTTTTGATGTGGGATATCCATAGAAAAGGTATCTGCCACTCTCATCAAGCTTCATCTCCGAAAGATCATCAAGTCTGCGACTGACCACAGCAGAAGCATCTCTCCTGCTTTTTATAGATTCGGCAAAAGAGTCATCCTTGTCTTCCTTTCCCACTAAAACAAGCTTATACGATCCCAATGAAGAAGATGCCCACTCTCCCACTTCATCGCTGAAATAAGCAGACGGGGTCAAAAGATGAATGATTGACGGATTTTCCAGATACAATTCACTTTTCACATCAAAGGCATTGACTATCTCCACTCCATTATCTTCGCCATATTTTGCAAGCCACATAGGAAAATTCTTTTCGTAGGTAGTGACTATTATATCAGTTTTGAAGTCGTCAAGATCTGCAATAAGAGCTTGAGCATTCTTCACTGAATCTTTTGCAGCGGGACTATCGCAGAGCACTTTGAATCTGATCTGATACGGGGAGTTTTTCAAACGATCGATAGCCAAAAGAGTACCTCTCGTGAACTCATTGTCACGTTTTGACATTGGCTCTTCAATAATCAAAACCATACTTACTGAATTGCTGAGATCAGATATTGAGTCGCCTATGCCCAGCATGTGTACCTCCTTATATATATCACGTCGCCCTTCAAGGGTATTTTCCCTCTCGTCAACTGGCTCTACTTCCTTTTCAACTGTAGTGGTCTCTATAATAGGTATTGCAATTTGAGCATTTTTCTTCAGATGAGTGCCTGAATTAGCTTCAAGAAGATCCTCTATGTCGACACCGGTCTTTTCTGCTACAGTCTCCCACGTGTCGCTTTTCTGAGCTTTATAGGTATCAATACGGGCAATATGAGTTTCATCCACTTCCTTGACCACCTTATTGTCTTTATTTGAATTGACCCGAATTCTAAGTATGTCTCCGGATGCAAAATTATTTTCAGAGATTCCTTTATTGTCGCGAAGAAGCTGTTCCACACTTGTATTGTAATCGGAAGCAATAGCAGAAAGATTGTCATTATCCTTGATGGCATAATATAAATAAGTGCTTCCGTCGTTGATTAATTCAGTTTCTTGCGGAATAGTAATCACGTCTCCCCTCCTCAATACTGACTTGGCAGACGGATTATATAAATAAATTTTATCTATACCTACTCCATACATTTTGGCAATGGAATATACTGAATCTCCTTTCTTTACAACATGACGGATTGCAGGATACGCATCTGGAAGAGTGAAGTCGGAGCCATCATATGTCGCATCATCCTTTTGATTTTCGATTTCCACAGGATAATACACTTTTGCACCCTTCTCAAGTTTAGTACCCAAAGAAGGATTCAGAGCCTCAAGTTTATCAATATTCCACCCGTATCGGTTGGCTATCCCATAAAGAGAATCACCCTTCATCACTTCATATAAATAATAC
>CAMWLX010000230.1 GCA_947175225.1 uncultured Porphyromonadaceae bacterium | reverse complement strand
AAAACTTATGAAATTCCCTAAACCCTATATATTTACGGATTTACCATAATTCCTCACCCGAGGGATAACCCCAACAAAATAAATATGCTTAAACTTGAAGAACTTGAATCTTGGGATGAAGAGCGTCTGCACAAGAAAGCCGAAGAAATAGGAATTGAAAATTCCTCGGAAATTGACAGACATAAGCTCGCAATGGACATTATAGACAAAATAGCTGTGGATACTGCCAAAGATATGGTCTCGCAGATAAATGAGCGTAAGCGTAGAGGACCTAAGCCCAAAGAAGCTTCTGCAACAGAAGAGCAACTGCAACAGACAGAACAAAAGAAACGGGGCCGCAAACCAAAGGCTAAAGCAGAGGCAGAAAGCAAAGAAGACAAAAAAGAAACAAAAAAAACTGCTACAAAGACCGGGAAGGCCACAAAGAAAGCTGCAAAAGAGACCAATGCATCGCAACAGCCACAGGAAGCTGCTGCACCCAAAAAAAGGGGCAGAAAGTCAAAAGCAGAGTTAGCAGCCCTTGAAGCCCAAAAAGAAGCCGAAGCAAACGCATCTGAAGCCAAAGCTTCAGCAAATAAGGAAACTGCAGAAAATCAAAATACAGAAGAAGCTAAAGCTACTACACCCCAGCAAAAGAAAAGGGGCAGAAAACCAGGATCTAAGAATACCGACAAGGAAGAATCAAACACCAACACCAATCTTCCAGCAGTGTTGGAACAACCAGCTTCTCTTCCACTTCAAAACATAGCAGAGCAAGCTGAAACTGCAGCGCAAGAAAAAGCAGCAGGAGAAGAAATCCATACTGAAACACATACCGAACCATCTAATCACAAAGAGCAACCCCATCAAAAGGAGCAACAAAAGAAGCGTGATTTCCGCCCTAATAAAGACAACGGGTTTGACTCATTTTTCGGCAATTCAAAGGGACGCACATTCAAGCCACGCAATAGCCAGGAGCATCAGCAACCGAGCCTATTCGATCACGAACATGCTGAAACTCCAGCAGAAACTCCACAAGAGCCAATACAAACCATACAGGAGGAGAAAAACACTCCAATCGAGCCGCAGGCACCTATTATCATAGCAGAACCCGGAGCAAATTCCCAATTTACAAAGGCTAATCTTATGCCTATGGGATATAGCAACAACCAGGGAAACAAGCATATGACAAAGCGCCAACGAGCTATCGAACGCAAACAAATGCAGCAACAGCGCAGGCAGATGATGCAGGCTGAGACAATGTTTGACTTTGATGGAATACTCAATGCCTATGGTGTGCTTGAAATAATGCCGGAAGGATTTGGATTCCTTCGCTCAAGCGACTATAATTATCTTGCTTCGCCAGATGATGTCTACGTTTCGCAAATCCAAATAAAAGAATATGGTCTTAAATCGGGAGATGTAGTAGAGTGTGCAATCCGCCCACCGCGTGAAGGAGAAAAATATTATCCACTTTGCAAAGTGCTTAGCATCAACGGTCTGGCACCGGAAGTGGTGCGCGACCGCATTCCATTCGAACATCTTGTCCCACTCTTCCCTGATGATAAATTCAACCTGACCGGAGGACGCACCACAAATATTTCTACGCGAGTTGTAGATATGTTTGCACCAATCGGCAAGGGCCAACGTGCCCTTATCGTGGCACCTCCGAAGACAGGTAAGACTATTCTGCTGAAAGACATAGCAAATGCAATAGCAGAAAATCATCCTGAGACATATATCATCATGCTTCTAATCGACGAGCGTCCGGAAGAAGTCACCGATATGGCACGTAGCGTCAATGCGGAAGTAATAGCATCTACATTTGATGAGCCGGCTGAACGCCATGTGAAAATTGCAGGAATTGTGCTTGAGAAAGCAAAACGCCTTGTCGAGAGCGGACATGACGTAGTGATTATGCTTGACTCCATCACGCGCCTTGCAAGAGCGTATAATACAGTGAGTCCGGCAAGCGGCAAGATTCTTTCAGGCGGTGTGGATGCCAATGCCCTTCAGAAACCGAAACGCTTCTTTGGAGCAGCACGAAACATTGAAAACGGAGGCTCGCTTACCATCATCGCTACAGCCCTTACAGAGACATCAAGCAAGATGGATGAAGTGATCTTTGAAGAATTCAAGGGAACGGGCAACATGGAGCTTCAACTTGACCGCAAGTTGAGCAACAAGCGTATCTTCCCAGCCGTAGATATCATTGCCTCATCTACGCGCCGCGACGATTTGCTTCTTAGCGAAGAGGTATTAAACCGTATGTGGGTGCTTCGCAACTTCTTGGGAGACATGACATCCATAGAGGCGATGGAATTCATCCGGAAAAGAATGGAGCTGACCCGCACAAATGAGGAATTGCTTGTCACGATGGACAAGTGAAATAATTGAGAATTGAGAATTGAGAATTTCTATTTTCTTATATTTTCTATTTTTTGATATTCTTTTAAATCATAGGGGCAGGACAGAGATTTTCCGTCTTGCCCTTTATAGAAAAACGAATGGCGAATAAAATACAGAAGACGAATGCAGCCAGGCTACTCGATAAAATGAAAATCGAGTATGAACTCGTACCATATGCATTTGACCCGGATGATTTGGCTGCAGAACACGTGGCTGAGGAACTTGGGGAGCCAATAGAACAAGTTTTTAAGACACTCGTGTTGCGTGGGGATAAGACCGGACTATTCGTGTGCGTGGTCGCCGGCAATAGGGAGGTTGATCTTAAGTTGGCTGCAAAGGCATCTGGAAATAAGAAAGCGGAGATGCTACCATTGAAAGAACTCTTGCCAAATACAGGTTATATAAGAGGAGGTTGCACTTCTATAGGCATGAAGAAGCATTATCCCACATTTTTCAGTGAGGAAATGAAAGATTTTGATATAGTGTATGTAAGTGCGGGACAACGAGGACTACAGCTTAAGCTTTCACCTCTCGATTTAGCAAAAGCCGCTCAGGCTACTTTCGCAAAAATTACAGAAGACCCGGAAACATGAACACATTTGGAAGAAATCTAAGGCTCACTACTTTTGGAGAGAGCCATGGGAAGGCAATGGGAGGAATCCTTGATGGAATGCCGGGTGGAGTTAAGATTGAAATGGATGTCATCATCAGAGAGACAGCAAGAAGACGACCGGGACAGAATCATCTTGTCACTGCCCGCAATGAAAAGGATATTCCGGAATTATTGTCCGGCCTAACAGATGATATGGTCACTCTTGGCACTCCGATAGGATTCATAGTGCGCAATACCGACCAAAGGAGTGTAGACTACGGCGAAATGGCAGAACTATATCGCCCTAACCATGCCGACTTCACATATGACCAACGTTATGGACTTCATGAAGCGCGTGGCGGGGGAAGAGCCTCGGCCCGAGAGACACTTAACTGGGTGATAGGGGGAGCGATAGCCCGGCAGCTTCCCTGCATGCAAAACATATCTGTCAATGCCAATATTATATCTATCGGGGGCATTAAAGGGAGTTCTGAAGAACTTGCATCAGTTGTGGAAGAAGCGATGAAACGCGGAGATTCCGTGGGAGGAGTGGTAGAATGTGTTATAGAGGGTGTTCCTGCAGGAATCGGCAATCCAGTGTTCGGAAAACTCCATGCACGTTTGGCTCAAGCTATGATGAGTATAAACGCTGCAAAAGGGTTTGAGTATGGCGATGGTTTTGCAGCTGCCACGATGTATGGCACTGAGCATGCAGATATCTTTACAAGCAAAGATGGACATATCTATACCGAGACAAACCATAGCGGGGGAATCCAAGGAGGAATCAGCAACGGGATGCCCATCTTATTTAGAGTAGCTTTTAAGCCTACTCCTACCCTATTGCGAGATATAGATACTGTTGATAAAGCAGGGAATGCACGGATATTGAAAGGGAAAGGAAGGCATGATCCATGTGTTGCTTTGAGAGCTATTCCAGTGGTCGAGGCAATGGCAGTTCTTGTGATTGCAGATGAACTCCTCTCATACAACGATTAACTATTTCCGGAGCAGATGAATCCTTATTATAAAGATTTCAGCGAGTATATGAAGGAGGTATTTCCAGGCATCAAGGTGCAGAAGCTCTCCATTGATGCCGGATTTACTTGTCCTAATCGTGACGGAAGCATTGGAATCGGCGGATGCATATATTGCAATAATGCCTCATTCACACCAGGATATTGCTCTCCTAAGGACCTTGTCGAGACACAGATACAGAAGGGGAAAGATTTTTTTAGGAGGAAATATCCAGAGATGAAATATTTGGCATATTTCCAGAGCTATACGAATACTTTTGGGAAGAGCGTTGAGAGTCTTGCTGAGATGTATCGGAGGGCAACAGGAATAGAGGATATAGCAGGGATTATCATAGGTACTCGACCTGATTGCCTTCCTGAAAAACTTGTTGATGTGCTTTCTGAACTTAATCGAGAAAAGCCGGTCATTGTCGAAATTGGAGCTGAGACCTCAAATGATGATACGTTGCATGCGATCAATCGCAATCATACATGGAACGATGTAGAAGAGGCAGCCAAACGACTTAATGAGAGATGCATCCGGACAGGATTGCATCTCATAGCAGGGTTGCCTAATGAGAACGACGAGGATGTGCTTGAAACGGTCAGAAAAGCGTGTCGCCTTCCTATTGATTCTATCAAGATGCACCAGCTTCAGATAGTGAAAGGGACACCGTTGCTTTCAAAATGGGAAAGAGGAGAAATCAATGTCGAGCCATACTCGTTGGAACCATACATCGATCTTTGCGTAAAGATAGTCAAGATTATACCGAGAGATATTTGCATCGAAAGATTTTTGGCTTCTTCACCTCCTGAGATGGTAGTGGCACCGAAATGGGGACTGAAGAATTATCAATTCACTAATCTTTTGATGAATCGGCTGCGCCATCTTTGCGCAAGCACAATATAGAAAATATACATATGAAGTTTCGAACAGAATATGAAGCCCGCCCCGGCGGCTTTATACTTAATCCTGAACAATCGATTGTGTTATTAGGATCTTGTTTCACCGATTATATCGGAAAGCGAATGAGATTCTGCCGATGGAGAGCCTATCCAAACCTCTGCGGCACCCTCTACAATCCAAGTTCGATTGCAAATATACTGAGAATTACATCTACGTGGGAAAATATTTTCGATATAATTGATGATTCCATTGCCCAACGAGATAACCTTTGGATATCATGGTTGTCTGATTCCGGATGCACTCGATATACTAAGCAAGACACTAAAGAGAGTGTGTTCAGTCGCCTGCTTGATCTCCATAATAATTTAAAGGAGGCTAAAGCCCTGATAGTGACATTCGGCACAGCATGGGTGTTTGAATTAAAAGATCGTCAGGGATATATCGTCAGCAACTGCCATAAGTTTCCCTCTGACACATTCATTAGAAGACGACTTTCTATTTCTGAAATCATTAAGGAATGGAATGATATATTGAAAAAACTATCAGATTTCAATCCTGCACTCAAAGTATTATTTACCGTAAGCCCGGTACGCCATCTTAAAGATGGCTTTGAGGGGAACAGCAGCTCCAAAGCAATTTTGCGTCTTGCCTGTGAGGAAATTTGCAAACTATCAGACAACGCGGATTATTTTCCCTCGTTTGAAATCATGAATGATGACCTGCGTGATTATCGATTCTATGATAATGACTTGGTTCATCCATCCGATATGGCAGTGGATTATATATGGGAAAAATTTCAAGACCGCTATCTATCAAAAGCATCGCGTGGGTTGCTTGCAGAAGGAGAAAAAGTGACAAGAAGACTCCAGCATCGCCCTATCGTATTCGGCACGAGTGACTTTGCAAAATACACTGCGTCTAATCAGAGATATGAAGCAATAGAATTTTATAACGAATTCATCACAAAGCATCCCAATATGCTTTGAAGTTGTTTAAACTTATTTACGAATTGGAAAATTTACAATAAAGAGTTAAACC
>CAMWLX010000229.1 GCA_947175225.1 uncultured Porphyromonadaceae bacterium | reverse complement strand
AAAAGGTTCTTCCTTAATTCAGTTGAAAAAACTTTCGGATGGAGAACACGCAGAGGGCGCAGGGATGGTAGGAGCGCAGTAAATATGTTTTGCCAACTTGAACCTAAATGTTAGGCTCAGAACTTATCAAAGCGCGGGAACTGGCAGATTTGCACAGAATTAATTATTCTCAAATGCGATCCTTTAGGTCTTACAATATGGGCGGAGAGACTTTAATTTTGACTGTGGCATTATATAGGCACGGATCTTTTCAGACAGATGGATTCAGATTGGATGCAGAATTTATAAAATTTCAAATAAAGGAGAGAGGAACCGAATTTAATTTAGAATTTTAATGAAGACATCGGGCTTCATCAAGCTAAAGCTTAATGACATTAAAAGAGAAATTAAAAGCATCTGTGTTTCGAATTCAGAGACCATTAATACTGATATCATAAGCAATCCAACATTTATTTTTCAAAATAATTACCAATCCAAATCAATAGCAAGATAATTATCATTACCCCAAAAATAACAAACAGAATAATATTAGTAAACTCATCTTCTTCCTTCTGAGCTTTTTCCATTTCTATCTTACGCTGCTCTTCCTTTTTCCTCTTTTCCTCTTCATACTCCCCTCTCTGCTGATCGTTAAGAATATCTATATTCCGTCTCCGAATAAGATACCACTGAATATCTTCATAAGAAAGAAGTTTGTTATCAGATCCTGTAGTATTTATAAGAAAACAAAATTCCTGAGTACCATCTAAATTCAGTACGAGTAAGTTTTCATCGCAAACTGCAATCTTAGTCGCCATAAACCCATTGCCATTGACTCCTGATGGCTGATGATGTATAGGTATGAACAAAGCGGGGAGCCATATTGCTGCCCGCTCTTGTATTCGTGGCCTTAGGACTGCCTTTTCACCAGAGCAGACAGCAGACTCCACGCCGTATATATGTAGATACCCCAAACCCACTTCAAGCCCGGGTTGGCTTGAAATGAGCCCGGATAGGTATATACATACCCGTGGCGTCTATTGCTGTCTCGTTCTTTGGTGAAAGTCAGAGTGTCCTAAGTTCCGAATACACAAGAACAAGCGTTACAATACACGCTTTTAATTTATTGTCAAAATGTTTCCCGCTGCGTGGCTTGTTGAGTCTACTCTTAGACTGCCCCACAGCGTGGATTCGTTGGCAAATTTACCAATAATTATTGAGGTGGCAAAATATTTTTTACAAATTATGACTTTTGAGAAGGAATCTTTTTTACCTTGCGACAAACCTTATTTAATCTTTATTCATCAGAAACCATCCGAAAATTTTTATAAATATAATATTCTAAAATACCATAATCAAGAGAAAAGTGTTATAATTATATAACCAAATGAATTTATAATGTCTGAGCAAGAATTTAAATCATATAGATTGGTGTCAATATCTGATCCGTCTGATGAGATGGTGGCCATTCTTATGGATAAAATAGCTATAGAAGTTCGTGAGAGTAATAGAAAATCAGACGAAGATTTCTTTAATAACTTGCGAAACGAGGTTCTTTCCCACAAGAAGACAAGGCTTATGAATAATTAATGTTGCACACACATAGATATGCGTAAAGATGGACATAATCCGGTACTCATTGTAATAGCTGGACCTAATGGATCTGGCAAAACAACTGTAACAAGCCAATTGTTAAAAAGCGATTGGCTTGAAGATGCCATATATATTAATCCGGATATCATAGCAAATGAAAAATTTGGGGATTGGAATTCCCCAGATGCAGTAAGACGTGCGGCTGAATACTGTTCTGAAATGCGAGAACTATGCCTTGTACAAAGGAAAAGCCTCATATTTGAAACGGTCATGTCTGCTTCGGATAAAATTGATTTTATAAGAAGAGCTAAAGATGCAGGGTATTTTGTCAGGCTTTTCTTTATATCTACAAATAATCCCACTATCAATGCTGCCCGTATTGCAAGAAGAGTCATGAAGGGTGGACATGATGTTCCTATCACAAAAATCATCTCAAGATATTCCAAATCTATCCTAAATTGCTGTGACATTGCGCAAGAGGTTGATCGGCTATACGTTTATGATAACTCTGCTGATGATATGCCGATACAACCACTTTTCAGACTTATAGACGGTAAGTTAGGTAAAATGTATGTCACATCTATGCCGGATTGGGCAAGCAACATTTTACCGGAAGATGAAATTCAAAATTAAAATTCAGAAACTTTTCACCTTGCGACAAACCTGCTGCGCGATGGGATGATATAAAGCATTCAAGATTTTATCCAAAAGCTGAAATTATTATTCCTAACGCATGGCGAGGCTAATGGAGCCAGAGGGGGGTGCGGAGGAGGCGGAGGTAGTCGAAGTAGGGGATGTGGCAACCTCCCATAGATTTGAGATGAGGTGTTTCAAATTGGCAGTCGATTAGGGTGGCTCCTCTTGCTTCCATTTTTCTTGCGAGATGAATCAAAGCGAGTTTGCTTGCTGCAGGAACACGGGAAAACATACTTTCTCCACAGAATGCAGCGCCGATCGTCACTCCATAGAGACCTCCTACCAACTCCTCCCCTTTCCAAACTTCTACACTTGTGGCAAATCCAAGTTCATGAAGGCGGGTATATGCTTCAATCATATCCGCTCCCAACCAAGCTCCATCCAAATCAATGCGCTCTTCGGAACATCCCTCTATCACACCCTTGAAATCCTTATTGAAAGTGACGGTATAAATACCTTTATTTATAAGGTTGCGCATCGAATGGGATACATGGATCTCATCGGGGAAAATGACAAAGCGTTGCATGGGGCAATACCACCATGGCTCATCACTTTCACGGAATGAGAACCATGGGAATATGCCAAGGCTATAAGCGAGCATCAGTCTTTCAGGGGAAAGATCGCCACCTACGGCAAAGAGACCATCGGGATCTCCTTCCGTAGGATCGGGAAATTCTATTGAGTCGGGATCAAGTCGGAAGATCATGGGATTTAGTTGTCTGGGTTGTCTGGGTTTTCAGGTTGGAGAGGAGCAGTTTCTTCGAGTGTGAGAATTTCTTCCGGGGAAAGCGAGATTTGTGCAGAGCCTCCATTTTTCAGAGTCCCAAAGAGGATCTCCTTCATCAGGATCGGTTTAAGAGTGCGGTCTATTACCCTGTCAATTTCCCTTGCGCCGTATTCCTTTGAGAAACCTTCCCGCAGTAAATATTCCTTGGCTTCATCACTTAATGACAAACTAACATTTTTAGCATTGAGTTTATTTTCAAGTATCCTTAGTTTCTTATCCAGAATCAGTGAGGCCATCTTCCTGTCAATCTCATTGAAAACAACAATGGCAGAAAGACGGTTGAGGAACTCTGGCTGGAATGTCTTCTTGACCTGCTTCAACATAGCATTTCCTGCTGTGACGGAGCTTGCAAAACCGACTTTCGCTTGAGCTGCGAAACTTGCCCCGGCATTGGAAGTCATTATAAGGATTACATTCCTGAAATCTGCTTTGTTTCCTTTATTGTCAGTAAGGCGACCATAGTCCATCACTTGCAGAAGGATATTATAAATATCTGAATGGGCTTTTTCAATCTCGTCGAGAAGAAGCACACAATTCGGAGTCTTGCGGATGGCATCCGTAAGAATTCCACCGTCTTCATAACCGACATATCCTGCAGGTGAACCGATCAGCTTAGCCACAGCGTGTTTTTCGGAATATTCGCTCATGTCAAACCGCAGGAAACCGATACCCAACTCACTCGCAAGAGTCTTGGCAAGCTCCGTCTTACCGGTTCCAGTGGGACCTACGAAAAGAAGGGATGCAAGTGGTTTTTCCTCGTCAGAAAGTCCGGCTTTCGACATCATGACAGCCTCCACCATCTTGCTTACAGCTTCTTCCTGACCATAAATCTTACCTGAAATCCTGTCTTCGAGAGTCTCGAGAGAGGAAAGCGAATCTTTGCTGATGGTGACTGCATCAACCTTACAAACCTTTGACAGAATGGCAGCAATCAGAGCCTTGTCAATGATTTTCTCTTTTTCAGAAGCTTCAAGATGAGCCTGCCTATAAGCGCCTGCCTCATCAATAAGGTCGATAGCCTTATCAGGCAAGAAACGGTCGGTGATGTGCCTGGCACTCCCTTTCACTGCAAATTCAATTGCTTCGGGAAGATAAGTTACACCATGGTAATTCTCGTAATTACCTTTCAACTGGTCCAGTATTTCGATGGTCTCCTCTTCTGAAGGCTCATCAATATCTATCCGGCTGAAACGGCGCACGAGTCCTTTGCTTTTAGCAAAATAGCGTTTATACTCATCGTATGTGGTAGAACCAATAAATCTGATTTTACCTCCTTCAAGATAAGGCTTCAGCATATTGGAAGCATCCATCGACCCTTCCCCTGTTGCTCCAGCTCCGACGAGGTTGTGAATCTCGTCGATATAAACAATTGCATTCTCCTCCGTAGAAACGCCATCCATAATAATCTTCAATCGCTTTTCAAAATCTCCGCGAAACTGAGTTCCTGCCAATAAAGAACCGATGTCAAGGCTATAGATACGTGCGCCTTTTAATTTTTCCGGAACTTTATCTTCATTTATCAATCGGGCAAGACCATATACAAGAGCTGTCTTTCCAACTCCGGGTTCACCGATATGAAGCGGATTGTTCTTATCTTTGCGGCAAAGCACCTGAATAGTGCGATCCAGTTCCTTCTCTCTTCCGATAAGCGGATTCTTATTTTCGAGATTGTCGTTGAGGCAAGTCACAAAGTTTCGCCATTGCGGATTATTTTTCGAATCATCCTTATTGGAAGGTTCTGCATCGAGATCTGACATCAATGGGCTTTCACTTATAGGTTCATTAGCCGTAACCAAATCGCTCATAAACATAGCAGTGTCGCCATCGACGGATTTATTTAGAAGATATGCAGCCATCGATTCTTTCAATTGGAGAATCTGATAGACTATATGTGGAATCTCTATTACATTTTTTCCAGAAGCAGCGAGTTGCATTATCGCCCCCTCGATCACTTCATCAAATTGGGAAGAAAAACTTAGTTTATAGTCAACATCTTCGGGTACTTTTTCCAAAGACTCAAGAAATTCATTTAATTCTTTCTGAGTCTCACCAATATTGGAATCATATGCCTTCAGGATACTAAGGAATGACTGATTTTTCAGTAAGACCTGAAGAGCGTGTTCGGGCAAGAGATATTCATGACGAAGAGAATATGCAAGAATGTGCATTTCTTCGAATAGATCTGATACTTCTTTGGAAGTGATAAATTGCGGTTGGAATGGCATTACGTTTATGGGGGGAAAGACAGTATAATAAATTTTAATATTTCTATTTAGGATCAAAACTCAACAATAAAGCGCCTCTCCGAGGCTACTGTGCTATTGTTTAAGATACCCCAGACTGAAGTCTGGGGTTATTACATGAAAATCAGGTCTCCGACCTGATAAAATCACCTAAATAATTGATTTGATCTAATATCACTAAGATTAAATTGGTTGGATAGTTATTCTTAGGGGGAAGCCTTCTTCTCGTGCCATTTCAATGGCTCGGTCTTTTTTAGTCAGAGCAAGATCGTAGGGATATGAACCCACCTCGCCAGCTCCTTTCTTATGGACATCCATCATAATAGAAATAGCTTCTACTTCTGACTTGAAGAAAACTTCTTTCAAGACTTTCACAACGAAATCCATCGTGGTGAAATCGTCGTTGTGAAAAATAACTATGTATTTTCGAGGTCTGCCAATATTGACAGAGCCTTGCTGCCGGATTGAAATTTGTTCTTGCGCCATGACTTTATTCAAAAATTCGCTTGCGAAACAATTCTAAAGGAGCTATCCTTCATCTGTTATATGAGTGCAAAGATAATAAAAAAAATCATCTTTACAAATATGATAATGTAAAAATGATTCTTATAAAGATGAAATTATGAAAGTCATTTCTATAAATATGATTTTACAAAAATGATTTCTGTAAATATGA
>CAMWLX010000228.1 GCA_947175225.1 uncultured Porphyromonadaceae bacterium | reverse complement strand
TTATGGAATTGAATAAGGCTATAAAGGATCAAATTGCAAAAAATGGCATTGAAGTCATCAAGACAAAACAATTTGTTAATGTCTTGGATGATTTAGGTGCATTTAAAAATGAACCAACAGCGTCAAAGAAAGTGCTGAAGGGACTGCTTGATAGTGGTTTCGCGGATTTGGTATGTCGTTATCATAACAGAAAGGATTCTTCTTGGCAAAATTCAATTAGAAAGTGTACGTCCAATTATGCTGTAAACTCCGGCTACAAGGATGAGTTAATTGCAAGATTAGCTTCTATCCTTTTATATGAAACCGGGATTATCACTGAGATACCAGACATAAATAAACCCTCTATCAAACAGGATACTTATAGCACTAATGTAATCAAAGATCCTAAGGAGCTTTTATATTCCTTGAAACAAGAATATATCTCATCATTGTCGGAACTTCTAATCCTTGGTACTGATGAGTTTGGACATCGTTTTGGATTTTTCTCAGCCGATGCCAATACAAAGCTGTATGTGATTGAGTCTAAAATAAAATTGGTCGCCAAAGAAACCGGTGATACCGAGATAGATTCATGGCTCAGAAATGAGCGACAGAAGATAGAAAACAGGAATCGACCCTCACAGGCACAAATCCAACAAGCTCTTAATGATGTGATGAAGACACTGGAACGTGATTTCAGAGCATTAATGGAGAAAGGAGTCGTTATAGAAGATGATGAGTTCGGCCTGAAATCTGCGAGATTTACGCCGAATGTATCCTCTGATCTTAAATCCATTGAAAATAAGATATTAGCAATCGGTAATCGTTTAAAAGAGAACAAACAATCTTGGATAGATAAATCTAAGAGTGACTTTCTTATATCCAAGAGTTCTCCTGTGTCCGCTCGCAATGGCGTTTTGGATCAGCTGAAGAATGACTATCTGCAACGTCTTAATCAATTGGACAAAGATACAAAATCGGGAGACATCAATTTATCTGATTCCCAGTTGAGGGAAACACGCAGAAAACTGATTAATTTGGGTTCCTTGTTGGGTAAGAACATGGAACAATGGTGTAATGTTGAGAATGAAAAAGTTGCCGAAAATCGTAAGGCACGTTTTTCAAAGAGAAAGAAAAGAAACATCATAATAAGTACAGCCGCCGGCATTGCTATGCTTATAGGAGGCGGACAAACAGTGTCATACACATCGTCTGCTGATGCGCGTGCTCATTATGAGGAAGTAATGGCTTCAGGTGACAGAGAATTTACTAAAGGAAATTATATTGTTGCCTTAGACCTTTTTCAAAAGGCTGAAAACGACTACAACGCTTCATATTCCTCTGCTTCTTACAAGAATGCGGCACATGAAAAGGCTGTAGAAGCAACCGATAAAATAATCAGTGAATGGAAGGAACAGGTAACAACATTGTTGGATAAGAATAGAGTCGCGCGTGCAAAAACTCTTACTCTTGCACTTCCTGCTAATTTGGTGTTTTCCGGGAATACTGAGGCAGAATTTAAAACTCTTGTCTCCAAGATTGATGAAGATCTTGAAAGAAGGACTGCTACAATCATTGATGAAATGCTCGCAGATGTTTATGCTCATCAAGGTAAGTTATCTCCATCTGCAAAAGAGGAATTAGCGGAAATGATTAAGGTTGTCCCTAATAATTACTGGTTGAACTTTATAATGGATAAAGCGAAATGAAGAACAAGTCTAAAAAGATAATCAGGACATTGTTGCTTTCGGCAACAGTTGCTTTGCTTCATGGGTCTGCTAAGGCAGATTCCAAGAAGACCCTCTCTTTGGATCTTGATCTTGGCTTGGGAAATGGGAATGCTTCTCCGGAAGTATCAAAAAGTCCTCAACCTATTGTTAAGAATCTGTATAAGATTTTACGATCCGGAGATGTTAAACTCATCGCAGGACATAGGTCGCACAGTTCTCACCGCTCTTCAAGAAGTGGCCATTATTCACATTCATCAAGTTCAAGCCACAGAAGTCACAGCTCACATAGAAGTTCCGGTGGAGGCTCGCATTATTCTCACAGCTCCAGCACTTATGGAAGCGGGAGCCGTTCATCGGTTTATACTCCCCCTCCAAAAACAGCAGGTGATTACTCATTAGGCGACCGTACTCTTTCAACAGGCATTCACGGTTCTGATGTAGATCAGCTTGTACCATATCTTGTACGCTATTATTATCTGAAAGACGGTATCGTTTCAAAGAAAGGAGGCTATCATGTCTATGACTTTAATGTCGTGAATGCAGTGAAGCATTTTCAGAAGGATGCAGGATTAACACAGGATGGTAAACTTACTGCTTCCGCTGTGTCAGCACTCAAATCATGGTCAGCATCTCGGACTACGATACCTCTCGGCTTCCGTGAATTGTCAGCGGCAGCAGAAACTTCCGGTTTTGATGTGGATGAACTTGTGCAATTGCTTATCAACGCCGGATACTCACCGGATCCTGCAAAACTAAAGAAGAGCGGCTCACACTATGTGTTTACCGACGATATTCTGACTGCCATTAAAATGTTCCAAGCATATAATGGTATTCAGCCTAATGGAGAGTTAAATTCAGCAACATTATCTAAACTTAAAACATTCAAAAAATGAAAAATAGGCTGAATGGACTTATTAAGAAATTGATGTTGACCGCTACAGCATCATTGATCAGTGGGAACGTTTCAGCCAATGTCCCAAGTCTACCTATGTCCTTGCCACAAGGTAATGACGAGAAGAAGATTGACATTGATCAGACGAAGCAGGTAATCAAGGGTGTCTATAAAATTAAACGCAACGGGGACGTTCAACTGGTAGCCTCACATAGGTCTCACAGTTCACATCGATCCCATAGCTCTCACCGTTCTTCAAGTTCAGGATACGGTTCCTCTTCATCCTATTCTCGTTCAAGCGGCACTACTTCTTATTCTACTTCTAAGACATATTCCACTTACAATATTGGAGAACGAGTAATACGCAGAAAGACTTATGGTAATGATGTTAACCAAATGGTTAATGCTCTTTATAAACGAGGCTACATTAAACATCCGAAGAAACTTAAAAAGAGAAAAGGTTACTATGTCTATGATGATAAAGTAGAAGCAGCCTTTAATCAGTTTCAACGGGATGCTGGCATATCTACCACCTATGCTGCCGACACAGCCGCTCTCAATGCTCTGCAAAAGTGGGAATCAATGAATACGATGCTTCAACTTGGAGATAGAGAAATCAAAATGGTTAATGTTGATTTCGGTCCGGATGTGGCGGAGTTAATTGATGTACTTAAAACTATAGGATACGAGTTTGGTCAGGATGCGATTACCTATAATCAATCTCAGCCGTATTATTCTCCGGTTGTCAGAGAAGCAGTTATAGATTTCCAATCTAAGAATAAACTTACTCCTGATGGAGTAGTGAATGATAAGACGGCAAAGAAACTCAAGAAAAAGGCTAAGAAGAAATGACTCTAATCATAGATAAAAGTGTATATAATGACAGCGTAATTTCTAAGGTTGTCTATTGGATGTCGGGCGATTATAAAATTGTCCGAACCTCCCTTGATGAGTTTAGTGAACAAATTGAACTTATTGCAACCAAAGCGGAGAGTTCTGAATCTTTGGTTGAGGAAAAATTTTTTCAACTCCTTAATGATTTCAAGCTCCGTCAGATAGTAGCTGATGAAACAAGAGACATTAAAACAATTCTCTACGCCAAAGCTTTTGCTGAGGATGAAGAGCTAAGCGAGGAGGACATACATGACTGAGAAAGAATACTATCTTTTGCCGTTTGACTTTACTAAGATATCCGGAAAGGAAGTCTTAGTGAATGAATTAGGAGATATGATAATATCTCCTAAAGGCACTGTGCAGAAGATTGTAGATAGAACTTTACCTAAAGATGACCTCTATAAATCTCTGGTTGCGAATTTCTTTATTTCAGAACAAATCCTTCCACCGCTCATCGAGGTTTATGCGGAACGACTCAGAGAAAAGAAACGATTCTTAGAATCGTGGACTGGCTTGCATATCTTTGTTTTGACATTGAGATGCAATCAGAACTGTGTATATTGCCAGGCTTCCAGTCAGAATGAAGAAAGTAAGGGTTGCTCTATGAGCAGAGAGATAATGGCAAAGTCCATTGAGCTTATGTTCAGTTCTCCATCTGATGCAATTACAATGGAATTTCAAGGCGGTGAACCATCTCTTGTTCCCGATTTGATAGAATATGGTATTCAGTTGGCGGAAGAAAAGAACAAAGAGGCTGGGAAAGAGATACACTATGTTCTATGCACTAATAGCATTAATCTGACGGACAGAATGCTGGATATTTGTAAGAAATATGGTGTGGTCATTTCCACCTCGTTGGACGGTCCGGAATTCCTTCATAACTCCAATAGAGGGAAGAAGGACAGTTATGAAAAGGTCGTGGCAGGGATTGCAAAAGGCCGAGAAGCAGTAGGAAAAGATAAGGTTTCAGCTCTGATGACAACCTCAGTAGAGGGTCTTAACTATCCCACAGAAATTGTGGATGAGTATGTCCGCCTTGGCTTTCATGCAATGTTCCTACGTGCCCTGAATCCATATGGGCTCGCTACTCATAATGATAACTGGGATGAATACACAGATCGATTCATAGATTTCTATAAGAAAGCCTTTGAGCATATATTGGAACTAAATAGACAAGGTACATATTTTGTGGAGGAGTTCGCCGCTATCGTTCTGCGTAAAATGCTGACTCCATATTGCACGGGATTTGTAGATCTTCAATCTCCAGCTGGAGTAATTAACTCGGTTCTCATATATAACTATGATGGAGGAGTTTATTGCTCGGATGAATCCCGGATGCTTGCAGAATTTAATGACTACACTTTCAGATTGGGTAGTGTAAATGACCGTTACGAAGACTTGGTATTCGGTAAGAGAGCAAAGGAGATTGCTAATGTCTGGGCTAATGAAGCTTTGGCAGGTTGCTCTGACTGCGCTTTGAAACAGTATTGTGGTGCTGATCCTGTCCGGAACTACTCCACCCAAGGAGATATGTACGGTAATCGCGCGACCTCTTTACTGTGTCGGAAAAACAAAGCCATCATCGAATATCTTATTTCATTAATCATAGAGCGTTACGATGAAGTGATGCCAATATTTAGAAGCTGGGTATCATGAGGGGCGATTTCAGAATAGACAGCAATGACAATACGTTGTTCACCACAGCAAGGTGTAACAACAACTGCATCATGTGTTGTCAACCACCACTGGACAATGATGACATAGATGAACTCTTTGAACGAAATATTGCTATTGTCAATCGTGCTCCTAAAGATATTCCGGTTGTAGGCATATCAGGAGGAGAACCTACTCTTCTCGGCGATAAGTTAATTGACTTGATTAAACATATTCGTCAGGCATTGCCGGCTTCTGACATTCATATCTTATCAAACGGAAGAAACTTCAAGGATATAGATTACACCCGAAAGATCGTAGAGGCCGCTGATGACAAACTCTTTGTCGGAATACCATTACATTCAGACTATTATAGGGATCATGATATAATAGCTGGAGCAAAAGAGTCATTCAATGAAACAATAGCAGGGATATTCAACCTTGCCGCATTTGGAGCCGCAATTGAGCTACGCATTGTAATCAATAAACTTAATTATATGCGTCTGCCTCAAATGGCTGATTTCATCCAAAAGAATCTTCCGTTTGTCGCATGGACTGCATTCATGGCTATGGAGCACGTTGGCCATGCCGTTTCTAACGAGCGAAATGTATGGATTGAGCCAATTGACTATGCTTATCAATTGGAAGAGGCTGTATTGACACTCGCCCAATGGCGTAAAGAGGTAGCAGTATATAACGTACCCCTTTGTCTCATACCAGAGTCAATACATCCATACGCTCAAAAGAGTATCAGTGACTGGAAGAACAAGTATCTCCCGGAGTGCGACCAATGCTCTCTAAAATCAAAATGTTGCTGACTCTTCACTAC
>CAMWLX010000227.1 GCA_947175225.1 uncultured Porphyromonadaceae bacterium | reverse complement strand
TTTTTTTTATGCTAAAACATTATGTTGGTTGTTAATTGGTTATACAAAATTTATGCTACATCTTTCAAGTTATTTGTCAATTGACGACACAAATAATGAATAATTTATCATTATTACACCGTATGTTGTTCACATTCTATCGCTGATACGATATGCACTCACCGTTGGATTTTCTCCTCTAAATGCACTCATCAACATAGTGTCGAATCGCGCATTTATTGTATCACATATGTCCGGAGGAATGCAGAATCTCGGTTTCATTAATGCCGTTGCTAATGCATACTCCAATGAGCCAGTATCATCAACCAGTATCCCGTAACTGTCCGCTTTGTAATCCAAGTTATATACATTCTGGGAATCCCAGTAGATATTCCAGCATTCATATGGAGTACGCATGACTGAGGCAATTTGAACAAGCTTCACTTCCTCACCCTGCAGTAGCTCGGCGATATCCATAGGTATAAATCGTTGTTTCGCCAATTCTCGTCCAAAGTAATGAGTCTCCTCGGGCGAACCACCTTTATGAACTATTGTACAATCTATGAGATTGCCCTCTCCATCATATAGCCACTGTGCTCCACGTCCCATCTCATCAATATCAAGTGGTATTTGAGTGATTCGGCAGCGATATATACTCATAGAGGGCAAATAATGAGTCTTCATATAATATTCCGCACTTTCATAAGTTGGGAAATCGACGATGTGAGTCGGTCCGACATGAAATATAGGGTAAGAGTGTGGACCTTTACCCAATTCTGTCATCTCAAGTCGATAATAGTACCTTTCCCTATATGGATTAGTATCTGGCTGTCGATTGGCAAGAGTAATAAATTCATCGAAAGAGAGATTCTTTCTGAGTTTATCTTTACACATATTATGTCATTTATTTCGAAGCCTTGAAATTGAAGACGGGTCTTATGATGGCATCAATTGAGACTGTCTCACCGATATTTACGATAATCTCTTCGGCTGGCTTATATACCATCGGTGATTCGTCGCGTGTGAAATCATTGACACTTTCAGAATAGATTCCGCGCATGGATTTTTCAAAATCTTCCATTGTGATCTTCTCGTAAGCTTGTGTCCGGCTGAGAACTCTACCTGCCCCGTGCGGAGCGGAACAGTTCCAGTCAACATTTCCCTTACCGGTACAAATTAGAGAACCATCCCTCATATTCAAAGGAATTATACACTTTTCCCCCGATGCTGCCGATACTGCACCCTTGCGTATGATGTTGTCATCCGATATATAGTTATGTACCGACTCAAACTCACCAATTACACGTGTCTCCGGAAAGAACTTCATCAAGAGCGAGGATATCAGACACCGATTCAAGATTGCCCATTTCTGGCAGATACGCATATCGTGAAGATAATCCTCACGGCCGTCTCCCTCAAGATAGCACAGTTCCTTTGGCAATTCCGGTTCTGCCTCATGATGGTTCTTACGCATGTGCCACAGCACACTTTGTATCTCAGAACGTTTCCCCGCCGCCTTGTATTCCTCGATAGTCCGTCTTACAGTTTCCTCAAACTCATCGGCACCTGGTGTCATGTGCTTTATTGCCCGTGATTGATATATCTCAGCAACCTGCTTGCCGAGATTTCTTGAGCCTGTATGGATGACAAGGTAAACATTTCCTTCATCATCCTTGTCAAGCTCGATGAAGTGATTTCCCCCGCCAAGTGAGCCAATAGCCTTGTAGATTCTGTCACTGTATTTCAGATCTCTGTAGCATCGAAGTTCCATCACAAGTTTCTTTGCCTCCCTATATATATCCATTTCCTCATGGATTAGAGGCTTAAAGCCCCGTTTTTCTTCCCTTATTCCCATTCCTGAAGGAATATTCGAGTTTATATGCTTGTGGAAAGCATGGAAATCTATGTTCCTGACTTTTCCAAGACATAAAACCTTCATACCGCAACCTATATCCACGCCTACGATATTTGGAATCACTGTATCACCGAGATTTCCAGTGAATCCTATCACGCATCCGGCGCCGGAATGTACATCCGGCATAATACGTATCTTTTTGTCGGAAAATACGTCAATGGAGACCAGGGTGCGTATCTGCTCCAAAGCGTTATCCTCTATATTGTCTGTGAATATCTTCACATCGTGTCCTTCTATTGTTTTCATCTTTCCTTTGTTCTATTCCATGTCTGGGTTGATATTCCGGTGTTCTGATGACTATGGGATAGCCCTGAAGTTAATATACGAGATAAGTCCGATGAACATAATTGCTGCGACGATTACCCCTACCGAGATAAATCGTTGTAGTCGCTTTTCTCTCGCAATCTGATTATCCATTTTCCTTGCATAGTCCTGCATATACTCGTCTGTGAAGATTTCCTCGTTTGTCCTTATACGGAAACCTCCCTCGTCTGTTTGAGTAGCTTCTTCTTGGCCTGGATCAAAGTCATCGCTCTCATCGTAGATGACAACACCGTATTCCTCAATTAAGTCGAACTTCTTTTTCATGTTTTTAATATTAGAGTTAATTGATTTATTGCAAACTTAATGATAAATGTTTAGTGGACATGATTTCGTTCGACTCTGTCACTTTGATGTAAGTAGCCACATTTATCAATGGCTGCGAATAAGTGATCTGTTATGGTTGAATAGTTGTTATTGTATAATATCAATGCCTTTGGCTTGAGTCGGCCTTCGAGAGGTAGAACGGCGCGAGCTTGCGCCATTTCTTCGAATATATCTTGGGTACGTCTTTTTCTCATTGCGATTTTAATTTAGGGTGTTTCTTATCTCTCCAGGACGCTTACGTTTCCAGAGAAGTGTACAACACGAGTTAAAATCCACAATGTAAGAGAGATGTCCTCTTGATAATTTAACGCTTGATATATTCCATCAAGCGGTTTTCAGATGCAAAGTTAATACAAATTATTCGAATAACATTAGGTTTGCTGAGATTTTTTGATTTTGCCCAATGTGCGGGTGTCTAAAGACCACCCACACATCGGTCGATTGTTTAGAACCATTCCCAGGTTCCATCATGTTCGTGACCTCCGATATGTGGCAGTCCTCTTGAAAGAATTGCCTTGCGAAGTTCAGAATAATCATGAACGTTCTGTTGAGTCGTTACCTGAATGGTAAATCCCTTTGGGATCTCAGAACATATGTGAGTTTTAGATCTCACAGTCCATACTCTCGACATAATAAAAGTATATATAATTGTGCCTACATCCTTTCAAGCGACTCGGCTTTTTCTTCCTTGGCAAAATTACGAAAAAATGTTCGTAATACCTGAGTTCTTTTTGTTCATTTATTTTAGATTACTTGGATCGCGACTCTTCGGAATCTCTGATTATCTCAGCTCTCATTACCAGTCTTTTATAAAACATAGTTTGCTTGAACTCTTCACTTGCGTTATTCAAGTCCTCCATAATATCAGCTATGTCTTTTTCGGAGGAATCGTTCCGTCTCTTCTTCTCATTATGCATTATTTGAATTTTTCTGCCGGACTCCGTGTCATAAGTGACCTATGAAGCTCCAGAATATTGATTTTATCACGACTTTTATCTCTTTTACGTTCCTCCTCTTCATGTTCAAGTCGCTCAATCATATATGTATTGTTTGTGATTTTTAATTCTTTAAGATATCCATACTCATCCTTAATCTGCTCAACAAAATAATCTTCATTCGCGAGGACATGTATGTCTTGATATTCATAGTGGTCAAGACTGGTTGTTCCCATAAACACAAAGCTGCCTAATTGTACTCCGCAATGTTTGCATTCAAAGAATCCGAGAACGTGGTTAGGAACATGTGATTCCATAGGAGTCATCTTGTTGTGTTGTCTGTATTCATACAGACAGCGGGCGCATCTGGCCTCACATGCCGAGTATGTATCGCCCGGTTGATGCGACACTATGATTCCGAGAGAACCGTTATGGTCTTCTTTCTGACGGTATGCCGACGGCGGTATGATGACGAAGCCGTATTCTTCCGTAAGGGGCATGTGTGTGCCTACGTCATTATATTTTGCATTCGCCGTCTTAGGGTCGATCGTAAAAGGATAGATGACAGGATGTAACGCCTCTTGGATGTCAATAGGAACAGCTTGTGCTGTAGCAGTCATAGCTGTGATGATAGCAACTGTTGTGGATATCAGATTTTTATTCATATATTTCCATGTTTGTTAAACAATCACGATGCAAAGATAATAATTGAATTTTAAATGACCATAGTTCTATTTGTTCACTTCTATATCATAGAAGATTTATAAAGTTCAGTAATGTTCTTTTGCCTGACAATGAACTAAATCGAGATTTTTTATGTATCTTTGCATTTGATTTTTGAAGTTGTTTAATTAATGAAAGAGCCGGATATATCATCAGACTTTTTGAAGTCTTATGCCCTGGATGACGAAATCCCTGCGTCATCCTCAGAGTCAAACTCTATATCACTTATTTCTCACTTGCTGCCTGAAATATCTGATTTCAGTCGACTTGAGAAACTTCCGAATGAAGGGACCACGTGCATTGCCTATAAGTGGGAATGGCGTTCACGTGTGTATTTTGTCAAAAGGCTAAAACTTGAATTCCTTCACTCTCCAAGACATCAGAATGCTTTCGAGAAGGAATTTGAACTTGGTTCCAGATTAAGTCATCCTTCACTTCCTCGTTATGTGGATTTTCGGCAGACTGAGAATGATTGTTACATAGTGATGGAATATATTGATGGTAAGACCTTAAAGGAGATTGGGCATACACCGATCACGGCAAACCGCCAATCTACATATAGAATAATGAATCAGCTCATTGATGTGTTGGAATACCTGCACAGAAACAACATCATGCATTATGACCTCCTCCCACAGAATGTCATGCTGACTACAGGATTGAACAATGTGGTGCTTATTGATCTGGACAAGGCATTCAATAGCGGGTATGTCGATAATTGCGGTGATCCAAGTCGCTTTTGTCCGGAACTCTTAGACGAAGCATCATCCGATGTTGACTTCCGTGGCATCAGCATTATCTTATCCAAGGGATTGTGGGGCGGTATGGAGTATGATGAATTAAAGCATTTCAATGATCTCTGCAACAAGCCTCATGTCACAGCCGAAGAACTCCGCGAGGCATTGGCTCATAAGTATGACGATGTCTATATAGATGAAAATAAATGCATCCGTGGCCGTACGTGTGAGGTCTTGGAGGGTGAGTGGCAACTCTATCCGGTCATGATAAAGAGATTGATTCCCGATCTGCAAAACAATCAATTTTATCTTGAGAAAATCAAGGAGGAGTTTGATAAAATGCATTATTGCGAAGATCCTACGTTCGCTTATTACCATCTTATAAGGACAACACCGGAGAAATGTTTTATTGTAATTGATAGGCCTGATGGAATATCAATATCCGGCATGATGGCTCAACAAAATCCATGGATTTATGATAATGAAAACATAAAATTTCTAATCGGTAGATTACTGAGTTCTTTTTTCTATCTATGGGAAGAAGGATGGGATGCTATGAATTTTGAAATTGAAGATATTTTTATCAATCCAGAAACTGGAGTGATAAAAATAGCCAATTTCAGGGAAGTACTCGACATGACAGTCAGTGATACGGAAGAGAGATGGACTGAGTCGGAAATAAAAACCGTATCTGCTTCCGGGAAAGGCCTCCATGTAAGAAAATGTCCAATACCGGATGGCAACCGCCCTCTAACCTTTCCACAACTATCCCGAATCATAAGGCAAATGCATCAGGGAGGTGTCGATCTTCTGTACTGGTTGTCAGATTTCCAGAGGGCTTGTGTTCAAGGAGCTACTTATAGAGAGTTGTCAGATCTGCTAAAGAACGCATCTCCATACTGACTTCTTATCTGTCATTATTTCATTTGAATTGTTTAGACAATGATCTCCAGTGATGTTAGACCACCGTCTTTTGCCCCTCTGTAGCCGCCAAGGCTGCGCCCGTCTCTGACCACTTCGCTGACTATCATCTCATGTCTTA
>CAMWLX010000226.1 GCA_947175225.1 uncultured Porphyromonadaceae bacterium | reverse complement strand
TGACTCAAGATTATCTCGCATTTATCATATCATTAATTTTTGCGAGCTACTTAAACAGATTTAATTAACATAATTCACAAGCTCATGAAAAAAGTTTTACTTTCATTTATGGCATTTGCAGCGGGAGCTGCAATGGCTGTAGCGCAAGATCCGGTCTATCCGAGTGCGCTTGACTTCACCTTAAATGGGGAGAAAGAACTCGCAGGAGTATCCGTAAGCCAAACAATGAAGTCGGGAAGCCTGACAATTGATATCACAGGCGAATCCTCTGCCAATGTAATTACTATGGACTTCGAGCTTCCTGAAGGATGGGACTACGCATTGATTGGTTCAGTACTCGGCGGATCAGATGCCCCATTCACCACAAGAAGCAGTCACTGGTTGCCTGTTTCTTTAGCAACTCAAGCAGGCTATCAAAAAGGCAGCTATTTCAAATTCCCTGTCAATGGACTTGAAAGCTTAGGCACAATCTACTTGGTGAAAGGAGAAAATGTATGGGAATACCCTATCGATATATCCTGCAATGTAAAGCCGGGTGTTGTGGCTGACGATCCAGTAGTAGACACACCTTCATTCCCGGATAGCTTTGTAGTAAAGACCTTCAACGAAGGCCTGGAAGTGACTCAAGGTTACAACAAATGGGATACTTATGACATCATAGTGAAAGGGGAAGTGAACACAGCCACATTCCCAATCGTCATTGAAGTGCCCGAAGGCTGGGACGGCTTTGTCTGCTACAACTGGAGCCACCAAGGAGACGTGACCATCACCGAAACCACTCAGAATGGCACAAGAGCAGAAGAAATAGAATGGATATCAGTAGAAAAACTTCTTGAAAACGGCTATGTGAAAGGCAATCGATTCACATTCGAACCTACCTATGTAGACGGAACCAACAACTACCAGACCATTGAACTTCACCTCTACAAGGGAGACATGGCAATCAAGGAAGATATACTCTCGCTTTTGGTCTACGTAAGCGAGGGAGAAGCAGAAGCGCCTGAACTTCCTATATTCCCGGACAAATTGGACTTGACAACTGACTGTGAGGACGTGACAATCTGGCAAGGCAATTATGAAGACATTGCAGAAAGCGGAATCGTGCTGACAGAGGAGGAAATTGATGCGCTTTCAATGTTCATGCCGGAGAAAGCAATCGTGCTAAATGGCACCACTGAGAACGGAACCTTAACAGTGGACTTTGATCTTCCCAAAGGATGGGAAGGTGTGCTTCCTGTCAAGGTGTTAGCTACCGATGAAGAAGGAGATTACTATACGACAAGGGCCAATGTATTTGAACCATATCTGATGGATGAATTCCTGGAAATGATGAAATGGATGAGCAACTTTGACATCTCGATGACTCCGGGAAAACAATTGACGTTCCCTATCGAAAACCAAAAACAAGTATATGGCTGCTTACTCTATATGCATGACGACGGGACACTTGCGGGCTCACCGGACTATGCAGGAGACTATTTGGACATTGCGAATGCATTCGTATTGGTAATAAATGTAACATCAGACGCAGAAACGGCAGAACTCGAATATCCCGAGCATCTTGACATTACGCTCAATGGAGAAACGTCGCTCCCCGGCGTGACTGTCACACAGGAAATAATCCCATATAATGGAAATGACTATCTGACAATAGGCATTACAGGAACCTGCGATGCAGACGAGATCACAATCGACATGACAACTCCTGAAGGATGGGACGGCATGCTGACCTTCTCCAGCTATGGAGAGGAAGATGAGGATGAGATCGAGCCTTTGAGAGTAAAGGTCAATATGGACGAAGAGTCATGGACGCCTCTCATGTTTGCTTCATGGATGGGTCTGACTGAAGGGAATACCCTGACATTCAGCGTTGACGGTAAGGAGCACAGCGCAATGGCCTTCTTAATCAAGGGCGACAACTACTATACTGTCAACATCGACTTTATATTCGAAGTGTCTAAAGCAGGCGGCAGCGCAGTAGAAAGCATAAATGCGATTGACAGCAAAGCCACTTACTACGACATGAATGGCAATAAGATAGCCAAGCCTGAGAAGGGCATCTATGTAAAGGTAGCTGACGGCAAAGCTTCAAAAATCGTGGCAAAGTAAAAAATAAGTTTAAACAACTTCAATATAAGAGCGAAACCTCGGATTGATAGAATCCGAGGTTTTTTGTGTCATAGGCTTGCATAAGCGATAGTTTTTTATTAATTTTGAAAAATAAATTTAAACTAAGAACCTATCTGAGATGAAAAGATTAATTGTCGGAGCGATGGCAATCGGCACGGCCTATGCTGCCAATGCCAATGCTCCTTTGATGAAAACGATTTCCGACGACGTATTGATCGGAGAGACTTCAACAAAGATTATCACCAGGAATGCTTATCTGGAGTCGCCATCATCTGCCCGAATGAATGCAAGGATGAATGCATCGTCTACACTGAAGAAAGGATATGTGATTTATGAAAATTTCGGCGGATGGAATGAGAAAGAAAAATACTGGGTGCCGAACGGATGGAGTGTGGAGCATCGAGGGGAGTGCAACAAAGAATATACCTGGACACCGCTGAAACCGACCGTCTACTACCCTACCATAGCTGACGGGGTATATTGCTACTGCATTTCTTTTGACGAAAATTTACAGGATGAGTGGCTCATATCCCCGGAGTTCACACCGGAGAAAAACATGCTCCTCTCCTACTACATGCGCTTATATCCCATTTATTTCTATGACACTAAGAATCTAAACCATACTACCGGAGACTATGATGGGGGTAAAAATACACTATATACGCTCCAGGTGCTAATTAAAGAAGAGGGAGAAGGAAACGACTGGGTTCTGCTGCGTGATTATGCTGAAGAATACAAAGATTATAATTATAAGGAGCTTAGGGATGCATGCAATGGCACAAACCTTGAAAAACAGACAGTTGCGCTTGATGATTATGTAGGCAAAAGCGTAAAGATAGCCTTCAGATATCTCGGCTCGGACGGCGACCTCATCATGCTCGATGCGATAGGGGTGGGATATCCTACGCTTGACAATGTATGGTATATGGAGCCAACGAATTCCTTATACTGGGGACTGAGCAGATCTGCGGCTATATCGGGAATGCCTATGGACATAGCGTATTACCCGGCCAACACTCCTATCACATGGCAGAATATGTCGGAAGAAGATGCTACATATTCTTGGCGATATATGGCTAAGAGCGGGACAAAATTTGAGATATCCAATGATCAGGAAGAACTCAAAGTGAGCTACGCAGCGGGCAAGCAAGGATCGACGCCCAGATTATATGAGACTCCGACATTGATAGCTGAAGCCCCGGAACGCGTAGATGGAAACTACCGCTCTCCGGTCTCGTATTTCCAGGCAGGTGGAAGCCCATCATATTCTGAAGGAAACAAAGAGTATAAATTCACACTTTTTCAATACCCTGTGAATTATCTTGACATCTCATTCACGAGTGTGAGGGACGATAAGCTTGGCGCGTATAGCGTCCCCGTATTTGGCTACAATGAGTTTTCCGATGCATATTGGCTTGACTATTCACTGAATGGAGAGGCCCCCATGGAGGGCAACTTCTCACATCTTATAGGAGTAGGAAACGTATATTTTGCCTCAAGCGAGACTCCTCTTATCGTGAATGGCATGAGCATCTACGGATGGGGCCGAGTGGAGGACGACGCAGAGTTTACAGCCACCATTTATGCCCTCGACTCTAAGATGCATACAGACTATGACACATTTACAGTGATAGCGAGAGCTACAATTAAGGGAAAGGATGTGGAAGCTAATTTAGATAAAAATTCAAAGGATTATCTTTACCTTCCATTCCAATTTGATGAGCCGGTGGCCGTAAAGGCATCGGAAGAGCACCCGGCATTCCTCTTTATGCTTGAAGGATTCCATTCAGAAAAAGTGGAATATTTTGCGCCGTTGCAGTCTTTCCATCCAAACGAAATCAGCTTCCCGGCAGGCTATATCTTGAGCGAAATCAATCTTCAGGGGCATATCGAAGATGGGACCTACCGCTCGCTAAAGAGAATGCAATATATGGAAAACGGCACCTATTATTCTCAGGCCGGAATTTTTGCAATCGGATTGGATGCAGCATATCCATTAGATAATGAAATTCCGGATGCAGTGTCGTCTATTGAATCAGAAAATGGCAATGAAGCCATATATGATCTCAACGGAATGAAAGTGTCTTCTGCATCAAAGGCAGGAATTTATATCGTAAAGAAGTCTGATGGCTCAGTCAGAAAAATCATTAAGCACTGATGAATAATTCATAATTATTGTCGCTTCATTCTATCGAAAATGCATGTATGATAATTCGAATAAATTGAGAGATTACTTAGATAATAGGGTGTTCAGTTCTATGTACCAAAATCATAACTATATCATAAAGCGCCTCTCCGAGGCTACAGAGCTTTTGTCGGGGCAGCCCCGGACTGAAGTCCGGGGTTTTGGCATAATAACAGCTCTCCGAGCTGCTAAGTCAAATTCCCAAATACAAATTCTAAAAATGGGATATAAAAATCGAAACATCAAACTTAACATCCTACTTAGATATAATGTCACTAAATTAAGATAGTTTAAGACGCTTAATGACGCGCACGGAGTGCGCTAACTACATTGCTTGACGCCGTAAATTGGTCTTAATTTAGTGACATTGTACTTAGATAATAAATGGGTCCCATCTTCTGAGAAGGTGGGACCTATTTATTTAGTAAAAGATGTTTGGATATTTAAAATTTCTTCAGTATCTTGCTTACTGTCCCGTCGGCTTTGCGTATGATATTTACGCCTTTTGTCATTTCACGCAATGTGCGACCGTCGATAGAATAAATGGCTTCCTGAGAAGAATTGGCTTCCGAAGAAATCTCTTCAACTCCAGACGTACCAGTGTGTATGACATAGGTAAGGAAATATGCCGGAGATTCATCACTAATATCCATATTGTCGCTATAGTATGTGTATCCAAGGATATATGCGCCGTCGGCTGAAATACCGGTAGGCACATTCAGACCTGCTTCAATATCGGAAAAACCCAACACCTTATTATATTCAGGGAAAGCATCGACAAAAAGTTCGGCTTGCTCCTCACCTACTCTCATGATGAAGCTTCCGGAAGAGTCAGTGAAAGGTTCTCCTACAGTACCAATGAACATTCCATCGTCGGCAATAGCCCTTGGGAAAAGACCAAGTGAAAAATAGTCGATCTCCTGATGATCTTCATATATCTTTAAAGTCTTTTCTTCAGTATTGTAAATTACAGGAACAAGACGATAATTGCCTTCTTCACCTTTAATGGTGCCTACGGCACCTACATACTTGCCATTGCTGCTCATTGCAGTATAAAAAGCATTCAATCCGACCAAAGGCTTAGAAGGATCATTGACATCTTCTTCTGAGCCCTTTACATAGCGAGCAGGGAAGAAATCGGGCTCATAAACACCCGCATCGTTTAATTTCCATATTATTGGAAATGTGAAGCTTCCCAAATAGCCTAATATCACTTTTCCATCTCCGCTGACATATTTAGCGGCAGACATGGAATTGAACTTATCCTTAAGATTTCCAAGTTCTTCATCAGAAGGGTATGGCAATGCCATCCATTCGCCACCATCGAGAGAATATGCAGCTGATGTGCTAAAAGACTGTTCGGTAAACGAACCTACCATCACATTTCCTAAGCTGGAGATCCCTTCGCCTAAAATGTATCTTGCATTTGAAGGGAGCTTAAGCATTTCTACATCCATTGAATCAAATGGCATGAGAACGCCATTGCCGTCATAATATCCAATAGCCCTTCCATAATTATCTATGCCCCTAAGCTCACCGCTGGATTCCTCAGCCATTTTCCATTTGACCTCTCCCGTAGCGCAGTCGGCAATAAAAACACCGGCAGCCTGCTCAACGGCACCACATATATATCTTCCATCTGGTGAGATGGAGAATCCCATCAGCTGAGGTTCGGTCACTCCGGGGATGCCGTCTTCACTGCATTTGAAAATCTGAAGAGTATCGGC
>CAMWLX010000225.1 GCA_947175225.1 uncultured Porphyromonadaceae bacterium | reverse complement strand
ATTGCCAAGGTTTGACTTCCCTTGATGTATCAGGGTTCGACACTCAGAATGTAACAAATATGTCAGGCATGTTTCATAATTGCCAAGGTTTGACTTCCCTTGATGTATCAGGGTTCGACACTCAGAATGTAACTAATATGTCAAGTATGTTTATACAATGTCAAAATTTGACTTATCTTGATGTATCCGGATTCGACACTCAGAATGTAATCTTCATGAGTAATATGTTTGCTAATTGCTTTGAATTAACTTCTTTAGATGTGTCTGGATTTGATACTCGAAATGTAACTTTTATGGATTATATGTTCGATGGCTGTCATTCATTGATTTCCTTAGATGTTTCAGGATTCGATACTCATAATGTCACTAAAATGAAAAGAATGTTTGCTTATTGTTATTCATTGACATATTTAGATCTTTCTGGGTTCGACACTAGTAAAGTTACTGACGATATAGGAGATATTTTGATAGGCTGTCCTGCTGAAGTTTTATGGTAAATAAGATTTATAACTATTGTAATAATCTCTATATTTTTGTTGGTGAGTCATCCTAAAGATGACCTATTTTGTGGTCATTCAACTCAACTAATGAACATATAATACACCACTATAAATTATTCTTATGAAGACAAAATTTCTTTTCGCAATATTGGCTGAAACTATTGCAATCCTCTTAATAACACTCCTCACTAACTGTTCTTCTTTCAATGAAGATGATACTGGAATTGCAATCAAATTATCGATATTAGTTGAAGATACAGTCTCTGAGCAATCCTTTTCTTCAGACAAACCTTTCCATGTAATGGCTTTTTCACGAGAAAAGGCTTGTAAACCGTTCTTACCACTCTTTGAATCCGACGCTTATGTCACAAAAGATGGACAAATCAAATGGGTTGGCAAACAAAGGTATTGGCCAGGAGTATTCACTAAATTTATTGCTTACTGGCCAGCTGAATCAAACGTTGAACTCGATGAGAAGGGCCATATATTATCATCCGACTGCATACTTATCGCAGAAACCGAGCCTTATTATCAATTTTCTGAAAATCCAACACTTATATTTCACTCTCCTCAAAACTGATTCTTTTTGGGCTTGAAAGATAATTGTGGTGCTTCAGTGTGATGATTGAGAAAAGACAAGTTACAATTTCAGGGTGCAGAGGCACTCAGAAATGATACCTTTGTCTTTTAATTGGCAGTTGGATGATTGCTGTAGATGGATGATTGTGCTGCTGAAAGCTGGTTGAATTATCGTTGGGAAGAATGACACCGAGTATGCTTTGCACTCCGTGTCATTCTTCCCATTTGTGCTTTAATAAGATTGCTTGGTCCCCAACAAAGAGATTGCGTCGGACGGAAGCAAAAAGCGGCACACCGCTGTATTTTGATTCCGACCGCCACAAACTCTGATTGTTTATGGCTTCTCAATACTGATTGATGATTCTTTCTTAATTACTATTTGATAATAGTGGATGTGCCATTAAGTCGCGTCTGGCTCTGTGGGTATTTACGACGCTAAGTTACAAAAAGACTACAGAGAAGTAAAGGCACGGCTTCGCCTTTCGAGATCGGAGTCAATATTGGCAGCCTTCCTCATTTTTTGCTTCTCAAAAAATGGGTATTCCAATATTGCTTCCAACCCCTCAGCCTTGACTTCTCTGTAGTCTTTTTGTGGGCATTGCATCGTAAATATTCCCTTCGAGCGCAGAACGCGACTCAACTAAAGGGAAAAAGTTAAGTTTCACCTTTTAATCTCGATTTCTTATGAAAGCTAATCGTTTTTTCTTCAGCTTTGTTGCTGCCCTCTCCTTCTTCGTATCCATGTCTCTCTCATCCTGTACCGACGTAGAGCCGGATGAGTCTAACGCCCACATCGATCTTGAAGTCCTGCTTGACCTTAAAGGATTCGAGATCTCTTCCGATGCCCTGACCGCCACAAATCCAATGAAAGTTATGGGATATAGACAAGAATGCCAGCATTACTCTAAAGTTTTTGAAGATGAAGCCTATATTGACAGCAATGGGCATTTGGTCTTCATTCACAATTCCCATAATTGGCTCAAAGACCGACTCATGACCTTCACAGTATATTGGCCAGTTGAAGCTGCTATCACAACCGATGACTATGGTAGAATAACTTCTGGGGACTGTATAGTTGCGGGTCATACAGTTCCTATGAATCCAACCATCCCAAATCCGGAATTTCAAATGACCTTCTCATCATCCGCCCATTCAATTCAATCAAGTAATATATAAGATTGAAACAATTATGCCATAAAATGATCAGAGGTGTCTATGAAACAATCAAATAAAACCCTAAAGTTCTCCGACGTAAAAGTCTTAGGCTCTTATGGCGAGATGTATCATAATTTAGAAGTCTATCCACATTCACTAAGAAAACTTAGCAAGGACGTGAAAAAGAACGATGTGACCGCAATTGCTATTGCTGCTCTTTTGTTATCAAAACTAATAGTGCCTAATGCAGTGTTAATTCCGATTCCTCAGTCTTCCGGTAAAGCATGCTACACATTAGAACTTGCAAATACCATCAAGATTATACGTCATGATTGCGAAGTGATTGACATTCTATCCGGAAAGACAAGAGAAAAACTATATGACATAAAGAAAACACAATCATCAGTGAAAAGAATGAATTTAGGATTGAAGGTAAGAGAGAATGCAAACTGCAAAGACACTTTACTGTCAAGGGGTAATGTATTCCTTATTGATAATGTAGTCAATACCGGTTTAACTTTCATACAGGCAAGAAGAGCATTGAAGGCTTATGCTGATGTTGAGCCAATTTTATTGGCTATCAGTGCAACCCATAATTGGTTTAACTAAATACCTGATAATATGAAACTCGCAATTGTAGGCAGCCGCAGCTGCCCTCCAATTAATATTGCTTCATTTCTCCCTTTTGTTCCGGATGCTATAGTAAGTGGAGGAGCAATTGGTGCTGACTCATACGCAAAGGACTATGCATTGAAAAATGGCATTGCTCTTGTGGAATTCCTTCCAAACTATAAGAAATACGGCAAGAAAGCACCTATCTTGAGAAATATTCAGATTGTAGATAACAGTGATTTCTTACTCGCATTTTGGAATGGAAGTAGTCGTGGGACGAAGTTCACGATCGACTACGCAATAAAACAAGGAGTTACTGTTAGGGTTATTGAAATTATTTGATTACTTTCTAATGAATCATCTTATTAAAGAATAGATAGCTACGCGTTTTGTATTGGAGTTTCTTAGGGAGACTCCGATACAAAACGCGGACAGAAAGATAATTATTCCTAAAGAGAGAAATCCTTTTCTACAAAAGCAGCTGGAAAATTATGACGATAAGTCCGAATAATGATGCCTACAGATGCATGATGACGTATACCATGAAAAACTACACCATGTGCATACACATCGTGTAGTTTTTCAATTCTTTGCAGAGAGTGAATTATGAGCGAAGCAAATTCATTAGAGATTGTGACAGAGCGTAGGCAAAAGCGGCACGCCGCAATATTTGCCTACGCTCTGTCACAAACTCTGATGCCTAATTGTTCCAAACTCTTTGGTAATTGTGGGTATAGTGTTGAATATTTCTTGAAATAAATGGGATAATCAAGGTTGAGTAAAAGCGTTCTGATAATTAAGAAATTTGGAGAATTTATGACTGTATGGATTCCATTAGCCACGTCTACGCTCTACGGATATTTACGACGCTAAGTTACAAATGGGACAAGGGGAAGTAAAGGCTAAGTCGGTGGAAGATTCTTGGCAGCCTTCCGCATTTTTGCTCGCAAAAATGGGTATTCCAAGAATCTTCCACTGACTTAGCCTTGACTTCCCCTTTTCTCCATTTGTGGGAACTGCATCGTAAATATTCCCTTCGAGCGCAGACGCGACTCAACTTAAGGGAAAAAGATTCATTCACATCCAAAACAAAAATATTATGAACATCTTCATCAAACACCGCGAATGGTTTAAACACATGGCAATCGCCAGCTTCGTATCTCTCAATTTCTTCATGATTGCTGCTTGCTACACTCAAGAAGAGGGCGCATGGGCAGCAACATTCGTCATAGCAGCCATCGCTATAGTATGCAGCCTGATATGCCATTTTACTCAAGGTCTCACTTCAGATGAATGTAAACGAGAAACTGATTCATCCTTATATAAATTGAAAAAATGAAATACAGTCGACAATTAACATTAGCTCATCTGATACGTGAAATGCGCGAAGCATCTGCTTCTTATGGAAGAAGTACACAAATAGACACTATATCAGATATAGCAGACATTATAGAATGCCAAGAACTCGCTTTCAAAGAAAACACCTGGTTTGAACGCTTCTGGGGGCTGAGACATTCCGGAACCGTCATGTGCCGAACTCAGGACTTTGGAGAATGGGAAGACGGCACTGTAGATCGATACAGAATCATGTGGAGCGAACAGTCCGGATGGACATTTGAAGAATTATAACCAAACTTTTAAGAGATTTATCAATAAAAGGATAAGTTTCTTTTTTACACGCACTTTAGTAAAGCAATCAAAACAGACAGAAAATAGTTGAGTTGATTTACAAATAACTTTATCTTCTCATTTGCTTCAAGGACAGAATACGCTTCTTCTACTGTGCAATTGATCATCTTCGCATATATCTGAGTGGTCCGTATATCTGCATGTCCCATCATTTGAGCCAGAACTTCTATCTTGATTCCTGAATTCAAACTCATGGTGGCAAATGTATGGCGACCCATGTGGGATGTCAGGTTCTTTTCAAGTCCTGCAGACTCTGATATTAGTTTTAACCGCATGTTATATTGTTCATTGGTCATTAACGGTAAGTGATAATTATATTTCTTCAGGATATTTATTGCCGTAGGCAGCAACACAATATAGAAATCCTCGTTGGTCTTCTTCCGTGTGTCATGGAGCACATAACGGTTACCTCGTTGTTGTACCAATTGAAAATCAAACTTCTTTAGATCCGAATAGGCAAGCCCCGTATAACATTGAAACAGGAACATATCTCGAACCTTCTCTAAAGAAAAGGTTGCTACTTTGCAAGTCTCTATTCTTACTAACTCTTCCGGTGTAAGGAACTTGCGCTTTCTGGGTTTACCCTGATCCACTCTAAAACCAATATATGGATCAACTTTTATAAGATCCTGCCTGATTGCATCATGAATATAGGTCTTAAGGTATCTATGATATGAAGCAATTGTAGACTGTGTATAGTCTTTTCTGCCCCTCAGCCATTCATCAAACTTTATAATATTAATCCTGCTTATATCGTTGAAAGTTTCAAGTCTTTTGAATTCCTTCAAGGCTATGACTATTTTTTTATGATTTCTTCTTGTAGACTCCTTAATGTCTTTTCTACTCAGAACTCTATTCTCAACAAATCTCAAGAAAGATCCTTCCATCTGAGCGTTTTCAAGAGCACTGTTTAGACCACTCCAGTCGAAAGGTTTACCATCTATCATCAATTGTCGTATATGATTCATAATAGTCTTCTCCATAGACTCAATTTTCATATTTGAATCGAAAGCATCCGGCAATCCAAAAACCCGGAGTTTATCACTCCAATTTTTCGGGAATACCCGGATACCGGTTGATATCCATTTTCTCTTTCCTTGAAACGATAATTCTATTTCCACAGTTGAGGGCTTTGAAACGCCTACATTTTTCCTCCTTTGATGGATTACTTTCACTATAGGATATTGATCTTTCATATTGAATATTAATTAATTGAAGTGTAACCAACGTGTAGCATAACGTGTAACAAAATGCTGTATCGGAATTCAAACGAGAGACGCCATCATAAATGATAAATCTGTTTGAATGCTCATTTATGTCTATATTTTACATCTATTACATTTTTGTATTTACGTATCATCACTTTACTTTTATAACGATGTAACGACAAAAGTAGCGGATACGTAACGTATAATGCCCAAATGTAGCCAAAACAAGCCAATTATATTATACAATCTATTTGAAATATGGCACAAAAAAGTCAATTAAAACATTTGTAAGTGATTGATATATAACATTAAAGGCTGACATCTGTCAGCCTTTTGATGTGATTCGCACAGGATTCAAACCTGTAACCTT
>CAMWLX010000224.1 GCA_947175225.1 uncultured Porphyromonadaceae bacterium | reverse complement strand
ACTTTGCATTCTAAATATTTCTGAATATGAAAATTTCCATATATTTACTCTTCATGGTATCGCTCTCGCTCTCCATCCAATCGATGGCGCAGGGAACGATCGAAGACTACAACCGCGCCTTCGGACTCGCTGAAAAATACCACAATGGCTATGTGCCTAATGCAAGGGTCTACCCGCAATGGATTGGCAATACCGGCAAATTCTGGTATGTCGATGAAAAACAGAATGGGTCGAAAAAGTATGTTCTCGTTGATGCTGCGAAGCAAAAACGTTCGGAGTTATTCGACCACAAGGCGGTGGCTGGAGAATTATGGGCTAAAGGAATCGATGGCATAGAGGACAGAGACCTTAAACTGCAGCATGTCAGCGTATCGGAAAATCTTGATACTATTTGGTTTAACCGTGACGGACATATGTGGACCTTTATTAAAAGCGGTAAAAATCATCTGATTGATAGGGGAGAGCTCCCTGCTCCCCCGGCTCAGCCTCACTGGATGGTGGTGGATGAAGAAAAAGAATTTCCCCCTGTTCCCTCCCCTGACGGTAAGAGGGTTGCTTTCGTACGCGACAACAATCTATATGTACGCGATGTTGCCACCGGTGAAGAGGTCCAACTGACCACTGACGGGACAATCGGTAACTATTACTCTTCCTACATTTATTGGTCGCCCGACAGCAAGAAATTTGCAGTCAACAAGATTCGTCCCGTAGAAAAGAGATATGTCTACTATGTGGAGTCTTCCCCTGCACGTGGCAGTCAACCGATACTTCACAAGCAGGAATATGCAAAGCCGGGAGACGAGCTCCGTTTTAAGCTTCCGGTCATAGCCGATGTCGAAAAGAGTATTGTCATAATCCCTGATACGAAACTTTTCGACCATCAGTATGACATCTGGGGTCCACAATGGAACGCTGATAGTGAAGCCATAACTTTTGAGTACAATGAGCGTGGACATAAGAACTATCGCATACTTGAGATGTCTGCGGCTGACGGTGCTGTCCGCCCTCTTGTAGAGGAGTCTCATGACAAATACGTCAACTATTCCCTCATCTTCCGCCATTATCTTGAAGATGGCAAGAGAATCATCTGGAGCAGCGAGCGCGACAACTACAACCATCTCTATATGTATGACAGAGCTACCGGCAAACCCACCAATCAGATCACAAAGGGCGACTGGTATGTTCGCGATGTCGTGAAAGTAGATGAGGAAAATGGGAAGATATATTTCTCGGCAAATGGTGTCAACAAGGATGAGGATCCTTATTTCATCCGATATTATGTGATAAATTTCGATGGCTCAGGCATGACCGATCTTACTCCTGTGTCGGGCAATCACCGTGCGGTTTTCTCCCCGGATTTCAAATATCTTGTCGATACTTATTCCACTGTATCTACCGCTCCGGTCACTTGTCTGAGGGATGCATCTTCCGGCATGGAACTGATGAGGGTGGCTGAAGCTGACTTGTCAGTCCTTATTGATGCAGGATGGAAGGCACCGGAGGTGTTTGTCGCTCCCGGTCGCGATGGCAAGACTGATATGTGGGGTGTAATATACCGTCCATCCAATTTTGATGAGAATAAGAAATATCCTGTTGTCGAATATATCTATCAAGGTCCGGGCGACCAGTATGTGCCTAAGTCGTTTGTCGGTCTCAATCGCAATATGAGTGCTCTTGCAGAACTTGGCTTTATCGTGGTGATGGTGGATGGTATGGGGACATCTTTCCGCTCTCGTGAGTTTGAAAACGTCTGCTACAAGAATCTCGTCGATGCCGGTCTCCCTGACCATATAGCATGGATAAAGGCTGCAGCTGAGAAATACCCGTATATTGACGTTGACCGCGTTGGTATCTTCGGTGCATCTGCCGGCGGACAGGAGTCTACGACTGCCGTCCTTCATCATCCGGATTTTTACAAGGCTGCTTATTCAGCTTGCGGTTGCCATGACAACCGTATGGACAAGATATGGTGGAATGAGCAGTGGCTTGGCTATCCCATAGATGACAGTTATATCAAAGCATCCAACGTTGAGAACGCCCATCTCTTGTCGCGTCCGTTAATGTTGGTGGTCGGAGAACTCGATGATAACGTCGATCCAGCATCGACAATGCAAGTTGCCGATGCCCTGATCAAGGCTAACAAAGACTTTGAACTCGTGGTGATCCCCGGAGCAGCTCACACTATGGGAGAATCATTCGGTGAGCATAAACGTTTCGACTTCTTCGTCCGCCACCTCCTTGGAGTCAATCCTCCCTCCTGGTCAGAAATCAAATATAAATGAAATTCAATACTGTGCTGAGGACATCTGTCCGAAGTAATACAATAATACCATTATGAACACATCCAAATTATTTCTGGCGGCCATCGCCGCTTCCATCGCCTTCCCGGCGTTCTCCCGTGAGTCCCGCCTCCTTGACAATGGCTGGACTTTCTCCCTTGTGCCTGATTCTGGGTCTATGGTGCAGCCCTTCACCAAGACTGTCGATCTCCCGCATGACTGGAGCATCGAGCTTCCGTTCGACAGCAAGGCATCTGCCCACAATGAGGGTGGCTTCGTCATCAGAGGAAAGGGTAAGTATGAGAAGAAGATCGACCTCACTGCCAAGGATCTTGCCGATTCAAAATATTCCCTGCTTTTCGAGGGGGTGTATGAACGCTGGACACTCAAAGTCAATGGCAAGGAAGTCGGTTTCCGTCCCTACGGCTATTCCTCGGTGATCTATGACATCACTCCTTATCTTCATGCAGGTGAGAATACCATTGAGGTTGAGGTCGATAGTTCACACGGTAGAAGTGGACGCTGGTACACTGGTTCCGGCATCTACCGACATGTCCGTCTGATAAAGACCGGAGAAGTTGCCGTAGCACCATGGTCGCTTTTCATTTCAACTCCGGGGGCAAATGAGAGCAATGCAGGCATACGTTTCGCATTTGATATTGACGGAGATATTAAGGATAAAAAAATAGACGTAAATGCAAAGATCGTTGATCCTTCAGGCGCTGTTGTTGGTTCTCTTGATTTCCCGGTAGAACATTCAAGTATGTTGGGATGTGTTTATGTGGAAAATCCTGAACTCTGGAGCCCTGAATCCCCATCGTTATATTCTCTTGAATTGTCATTGAAAGAGAATGGAAAGGTGATCGATAATGTCAAGGAGACTTTCGGAATCCGCACCATCTCGTACTCTGCTGAGGAAGGCTTTATGCTCAATGGCAAGCCCGTACTCCTGAATGGAGCATGTGTTCACCATGACAACGGTATGCTTGGCGCTGCCTCTTTCGATGCCGCTGAAGCACGTAAGGTTCGTCTTATGAAAGAAGCAGGCTTCAATGCCATCCGCACAAGCCATAATCTCCCGTCTCCGGCGTTCCTTAATGAATGCGACCGTCAGGGAATCCTTGTCATTGACGAGGCATTCGACGGATGGCGCGATCAGAAGAATGCCGACGACTATCATCTCTGGATCGACGAATGGGGTGTGAAGGATGTCGGAGACATGGTCCGCCGCGACCGCAATCATCCTTCTATTATTGCTTGGAGTATCGGCAACGAGGTGATTGAGCGTAAGCATATCGGGGTTGTGACTACTGCCCGCAAATTTGCCAATGAATGCCGCCGCCTTGATCCCACACGCCCTGTGACGGAGGCTCTATGCGCTTGGGACAGCGACTGGGAAATCTACGACCCTCATGCTGAGGCTCTTGATATTGTAGGCTACAATTATATGATACATAAGTCGGAAAGCGACCACGAGCGTTGTCCGGAGCGTGTGATGTGGCAGACAGAGTCTTATCCTCGTGATGCTGCCTCAAATTGGCACAAGGTGAAGGAAAATCCATATGTGATAGGCGATTTTGTCTGGACCGGTCTTGACTATCTCGGTGAGTCGGGACTTGGACGTTACTTCTACAAGGGGGAGACCGAAGGCGAGCAATGGATGGCTTTCCAGTGGCCATGGCACGGCTCATACTGCGGAGATGTGGACATTACAGGCTGGCGCAAGCCGATTTCCCACTATCGAGATATGCTCTATAACGACGATAACAAGCTCTATATGGCGGCGCGCGAACCCAACGGCTACTACGGAGAAGTAAAGACCACAATGTGGAGCGTATGGCCCACTTGGGAATCTTGGAACTGGAAAGGTCACGAAGGCAAGCCTGTAGAGGTGGAAGTGATGAGCCGCTATCCTAAAGTCCGTCTTTATCTCAACGACACTCTAATTGGAGAAAAGGAAGCAGGCGAAGCCAAAGATTGTATGGCTGTCTTTGAAGTGGCATATGCCCCTGGTACATTGAAAGCTGCAGGGGTTGATGCCGGAGGAAATGAAGTAGAGACAGTTACGTTGACTACTGCAGGCGACCCCGTTGCTATCCGCCTTACTCCCGACAAGACCACCCTTTCAGCCGACAATCAGGACCTCGCATACGTAATTGTGGAGGTAGTAGACTCAGAGGGTAGGGTAGTGCCTGACGCTGAATTCCCCGTTGAATTCACTGTCTCCGGCAATGCAATCCTCAAGGCTGCCGGAAGTGCACTGCTGAAAGATCCTGACCCCTATTTCGACTCAAAGGCCACAACATGGAAAGGCCGCGCCCTGGCAGTCGTGAAATCCACCGACCGCAAAGGCAACTCAACCCTAAAAGCCACAGCCAAAGGCCTGAAGCCGGCCTCCCTCAAACTGACCTCAAAATAATTTCCTTAGTGAAACGCATAGCGCTTGCAATGCGGTTCAAATAACATTACCAAAAAGGGCTCAAGCGTCTCCAGTGTAGTTAGCGCACTCCGTGCGCGTCCCACGCAGACAAAAGATAACCCGTTGAAAAGAATAAATTCTAAATTCTAAATTCTAAATTAAAACAAGATGTCAAAGATAGGAAGTGTTATGACCCCCAAGGGTCGCAAAGCGATGCTCCTCGGATCCGGCGAACTTGGTAAAGAGGTAGCTCTCGAACTCCAACGTTTAGGAGTCGAGGTAATAGCTTGCGACAAATACCCCAACGCCCCTGCAATGCAAGTTGCCCATAAAAGCTATGTCTTCAATATGCTCGACGGCGATGAACTCCGTCGCCATGTAGAATTTGAGCGCCCCGACCATATAATCCCGGAAATCGAAGCTATCGCAACCCCGACTCTCGTTGAACTCGAGAAAGAGGGTTTCAATGTGACTCCGACAGCTCGGGCTGCATGGCTCACCATGAATCGCGAAGGTATCCGTCGTCTCGCTCACGAAGAACTCGGTATCAAGACTTCTCCTTATCGTTTTGCCTCCACTCGTGAGGAGTTTGACGAGGCAGTCAAAGAAATCGGTATCCCTTGCGTCGTGAAACCCATCATGAGCAGTTCCGGTCATGGCCAGAGCGTAATCAAAAATCCTGACCAGATCGACCATGCTTGGAGAGAAGCTCAGGAAGGCGGGCGTGCAGGTGCAGGGCGTGTAATTGTAGAAGGTTTCATCGACTTTGACTATGAGATTACTCTCCTTACTGTCCGCACCGTGTCAGGCACTGTCTTCTGCCAGCCTGTAGGTCACATTCAGATTGATGGCGATTATCGCTACTCTTGGCAACCGCAACCTATGTCGGAGAAAGCTCTTGAATCAGCACAAGAAATTGCCAAGAAAGTGACCGACGCTCTTGGCGGATATGGTATCTTTGGTGTGGAACTCTTCATAAAAGGTGACGAAGTGATCTTTAGCGAAGTCTCCCCACGTCCTCACGACACCGGTATGGTGACTATGATTTCTCAGGATATGTCTGAGTTTGCTCTTCATGCCCGTGCTATCCTTGGGCTTCCGGTCCCTGCAATCGACTTTTACGGTCCATCTGCATCTCGAGCCATCGTAGTGGAAGGGGATACGGATTGCATTGAATTTGACAATCTTGAGAAAGTTCTTGCCGATCCTGGCACACAGCTCCGCATCTTTGGCAAACCTGAAGTGCATGGTCATCGCCGTATGGGTGTCATTCTCGCTCGCGGAGCCACAGTAGAAGAAGCACGCGAAAAAGCTGCACGTGCCTACGATGCTCTTAAAGTCACCGGAGCCACCAAAGACGTGAAATAATTGAAGTTGTTTAAACTTATTTTTTTATTAATATTTCGTCAGGTTTTCGAGCGG
>CAMWLX010000223.1 GCA_947175225.1 uncultured Porphyromonadaceae bacterium | reverse complement strand
AAAATAAAGATAAACGCGGATTGGACTTTGAAATTGAAAAGTTGACTAAATAGTGAGGGATGGGGCGCGTAAAAAAAAATTTGGTTAAAAACGAATTTTTTTGTATTTTTGTGCAAATTGCGAAAATTATGGCCGAAATCGACAATAACAACGACAAAATCCAAGAGGAAAACCTTAACTTCGAAGACCAGAATACCGACGAGAATCCAACTACTGAAGAGCTTCTCGAAAGCGGGGAAGCCGGCATTATAGAAACTCCTGAAGACGAACGTCTTGAGGAAGAAGCCGCTGCGGACATACCTCAAGAAGCTACTCCTGCATATAAGATTCCCGGGGCGAGCGACAAGAAACATCAACTCTCCGGCATGTTCAAGAATTGGTATCTCGAATATGCAAGCTATGTCATACTCGAACGTGCCGTCCCTCATATTGAAGACGGACTTAAGCCCGTGCAGCGACGCATCCTTCACACGATGCAGACCCTGGACGACGGACGCTTCAACAAAGTGGCAAACATCGTAGGAAGCACAATGAGCTATCACCCTCACGGCGACGCTTCCATCGGCGATGCCCTCGTTCAGCTCGGACAAAAGGAGATGCTCATCGATACACAGGGAAACTGGGGCAACATACTGACCGGCGACTCTGCTGCAGCCCCCCGATACATCGAGGCGCGCCTAAGCGAACTCGCTCTCGAAATACTATTCTCTCCCAAAATCACAGAATGGCAACCAAGCTACGACGGGCGCAAAAAAGAACCGGTCACTCTTCCTGCCAAGTTCCCACTCCTTCTCGCCCAGGGGGTAGAAGGTATCGCCGTAGGCCTAAACAGTAAGATACTGCCCCACAACTTCAACGAGATTGCAGAAGCAGCCATCGCATATTTGCAAGGAAAAACCTTCACCCTATATCCCGACTTCCAGACCGGAGGACTGATGGATGCGTCGCGCTACAACGACGGTGCCCGTGGCGGACAGATCAAAGTGAGGGCAAAAATCGAGAAAATCGATAATAAAACACTCGCAATCCGTGAACTCCCCTTCGGAAAAACCACAGCCACACTTATCGACACCATCCTCAAGGCTATGGAGAAGGGTAAGATTAAGGTGAGGAAAGTTGACGACAACACTTCCGCCAATGCTGAAATCATCGTGCATCTTGCTCCGGGAGCATCCAGCGACAAGACAATCGACGCGCTGTATACATTCACCGATTGCGAAGTGTCTATCTCACCCAATTGCTGCGTCATCTGGGATAAAAAGCCACGTTTCCTGACCGTCAGTGAAGTCTTGAAATTCTCTACCGACCGCACACAGGCGATTCTTCACCGTGAACTTGAAATCAAACTCGGTGAAGCCCTCGAGAGCCAACTTTTCGCAAGCCTTGAAAAGATATTTATAGAAGAGAGAATGTATAAGGATCCGGAAATTGAACGGGCTACAGATATGGAAGCTGCTATAAATCGGCTTTCTGAACTATTTGAGCCTTTCAAGCCCTCATTCTTCCGCGAGATCACCCACGACGACTACATGCGCCTTTGGGAAATCAAGATGGGACGCATCCTGAAGTTCAACTCTGAAAAGGCAGATGAAAAGATAGCGCTTCTCGATAAGCAGATTGCCGACCTCAGAAATAACTTGGAGCATATCGTAGACTACACTATCGGATGGTTTACTCACCTCAAGGAAAAATATGGCCATGCATTCCCCCGCCGCACCGTGCTTCGCGGTTTTGACTCGATTGTAGCTACAAAAGTGGCTGAGGCCAACAAACGTCTTTACTTCGACAAGGAAGGAGGTTTCATCGGCACCGGACTTAAAGATGCAGAGTTCAAATTCACTTGCTCCGATATTGATGATGTGCTTGTAGTATATCGCGACGGCACATATAAGATATCAAAGGTTCAGGAAAAACTGTATGTAGGAAAGAAAGTGATCCATATCGGCCTATTTAAGAAAAACGACAAGCGCACTATATATAATGTGATCTACCGAAACGGCAAGGGAGGCATCTATTATAAGAAACGCTTTTTCATCACCGGTCTGACACGCGACAAAGAGTATAACATGACGAAGGGTGAACCGGGGAGCCGCATTGAATGGATGACTGTCAATCCCAATGGTGAGGCTGAGACTGTCAAAGTGATCCTGAAGGATGAGTCGGGACCTGACGGACGGCGTCCGCGCAACCGTGAGGTAATGGTAGATTTCGCTGCCCTTGACATTAAAGGGAAAGAATCGCTCGGAAATCTCGTGACAAAGTTCAACATTCAGTCAGCGACTCTCGACAAGAAGGGAACGTCGACGCTCGGAGGGAGAGACGTATGGTTTGACCGCGATGTGCTTCGCCTAAACTATGATGGACGCGGCGATTATCTCGGAAGTTTTTTGGGAGAAGACCTTGTGCTGATTATCACCAAAGATGGAGAATTCTATACGACAAGTTTTTCAGAAGAAAACCATTACGAAGACAATATCCTGCGGATAGAGAAATTCGTGAAAGGAAAAGTCTGGACATTGGCTCTCAATGATGCTGAGCTTGGGTATCCCTATCTGAAACGCTTTGAATTCGAGCAGTCGAAGAATCCACAGAGGTTTGTCGGCAACGGCCCTGAATCGTCAATGATCCTTCTGACCGACACCCCTTATCCAAGGCTTCAGGTGACTTTCGGAGGCAACGACTCAGTCCGTCCGGCACTTGAGATAGACGCGGAGGAATTCATATCAGTCAAAGGGTTCAAGGCAAAAGGAAAGAGAATCACGACCTTCCAGCTCGGAGAAATCACAGAACTCGAACCGCTGCGCCAGCCGGAAGTCCCGGAGGCGGCAGAAACCGAGACTACCGAAAACCCCGAAGACGACTCCGACCAGACGGAAACGCCAGCCATATCAGATAAACCCGATATGCCGTCCGGTCCTACAATAATCGAAAATTCCCTCTTTGACGATGTCTAATTTTCTAATTATAGTCCTTTTATGAAAATAAACACCATAAATGTTATTAATTACCGCTCCATCAGGAAACTCGACTTACACTGTAAGCCAAGATTCAACGTTATTGCCGGTGTAAATGGAGCGGGGAAGTCTACATTGCTTTCTGCCATTGAAATAATGCTCTCTTGGGTGAAAGCAAGAATTAGACTAAGAACTTCTAATGGTGCCTATCCGGACTTCTCTGATATCTCTAAAGGTGCGTATCAAACTCTAATATCTATTGTCTCCGACCCCAAAGAGTTAAGATGGGAAATTGCCAGGGTTTCTCCAGCTTATCGTGGCAAAGACCGTCATAAATCAGAATTGACTCAGCTTACGGAGTATGCAGATTCACTTGCCATTCAATATCAGAAAAAACCCGATGACGTTGATCTTCCAATGTTTGTCAAGTATTCTGTAAATAGATCATTGATTGACATTCCGACACACGTTCATAAAAAACATATTTTGGATGCCATGTCATTATATGAAGGGAAAATTGATGGTGGTAGTAATCTAAGGTCTTTTTTTGAATGGTTTCGCGAACGCGAAGATATTGAGCGAGAAGAGCGGGAAGAACGTAAGACTTTCTCATATGAAGATCCCCAATTGAAAGCGGTGCGCAAAGCAATTTCAGAAGCAATGAGCGGATATGGGGATTTGCATACCCGGAGAAAAACGCCTACCGGCTTCGAACTTCGCAAGAATGGAGATGTATTTCGTGTAGAAGATTTGTCTGACGGCGAAAAATGCTATCTAACGCTAATAGGAGACATTGCCCGACGATTGGCAATTTGCAATCCTTCCCTTGATAATCCGCTTGACGGAGTAGGCATCATACTGATCGATGAATTAGAGCTTCACCTTCACCCTTCTTGGCAAGCTGAGGCGATCGACAAATTGCGAGGAATATTCCCCAATTGCCAGTTTTTTATCACCACTCATTCTCCCCATATAGTACAAAATCTTAGGCTTCAAGACGAAGACAGTCTCATAGTGCTTGATAACGGGAATGTATATAATGTAGATGCTAAATATGGATCTCCTGTGAATAAGGTTCTTAGTGAAGTGTTTGGACTCCAAAGCCTAAGACCAAAACCCGTTGAAAAAGCGGCTAATGAGGTGTGGGAACTTTTATCAGAAGGCGTATATGAAGGAGAAGAGCTTGATCGATCATTAAGCAATCTGAAAGCACTGATTTCAGAACAAGATCTTGAATTTGCCGACATAAAAAGGCAAATGGCCTTGAATAAAAAATATCAAGAAAATGCGTCAGATCAAGAGAGCTAATGCAGATATAAGCAGATTCAATTCCTGGGCGAAACAGAAAAAACTTAGAGAATGGTATGAATTCAGTGATCCTTTCGCTCCATATTTTGATGCTTACAAAGCAACACGAGACCATATTGAAGTATTAGAGCAAGATTGCCTCAGCGCTTATACTGAAAAGCCACTTGGCTCTATGATACATATCGACCATTTTCGAAAGAAGAGTATGTATCCGCAATTCACATTTGATTATGCCAATTTTCTGGTAGACGACAGAAATGATAATTATGGTGCTTGCTATAAGGATAAAAACGCTTCTGTGACAAAGGATACATTCGATGGGAATGAACGAATTTTCAATCCTGCTTCAGAGAATATGGCAGATTTTATAGGGTATATGCTAAATGGCACCATAATTCCAAAACGAGATCTTACAGACGATATTATCAAGAGAGTAAAAGAGACAATCCGTGTATTTAATTTAAATCACAAATCTCTGAAAGACACTCGTAAAGACATAATCAATTTGGTCACTACATACAGGAAAGCCGGTTTGACGCCTGATGAGATAAAAGAATGTCTGGAAGATTACGGATTTCCAACGACTATAAATTGGGCTTTGAATATTCCATTAAATACCTGAATATACTGATATTGGTTGTTCCAGCAAATTGATTCGCACCCTCCTTAGTGCAGGGAATACGCTTGTTCTATGCTTATGAAAGGAAGAGCTTGTGAAAGTTGAGTCAGTAATTATGAATTATGAATCATGCATTATGAATTAAAAAAACTATGAATAAACTGAATATATTGCCGATTATAGCGTCGTTCATGCTGCTGGCAGGAACGACATATTCGTGTGTCGACGATAGCCATCTCAATAATATTTATGATCCAGTAGGCAATTTCGAAGAACTTTGGAAGATAATCGACGAGCATTATTGCTTCTTCGAGGAAAAAGGTATCGACTGGAATGAGGTATACGACAAATATAGGCCGCTCGTGAAAGACGACACACAGTATATTCAACTCTTCAGCATATGCGCTGCAATGCTCGACGAGCTGAAAGATGGCCACGTCAACCTTACGTCGACGTTCAATACATCGTATTATCGCAAATGGTGGACCGACTATCCGCAAAATTTCCGACTGCGTACGATACAGGAAGACTACCTTCACTACAACTATCTCCAGACATCGGGCATCTCTTACACAATGCTGCCGGATACGATCGGATATATGTATTATCCCTCATTTGCTTACGATATCGGAAACCTGAATCTCGACTATATTCTTGCTATCCTCCATCAGAGCAAGGGACTCATCATCGATATCCGCGACAACGGAGGTGGCAATCTGACAAACATCAAGACCCTCGTCAGTCGCCTCATCGACCATAAAGTGTCGGGAGGGACAATCCGGCATAAGACAGGACCCGGACATAATGACTTCTCAGAGCCTTACGAAATAATATATGAGCCATGCGACACAAATCTCAGAATAGCGTATCTCAACCGACCTATAGCCGTGCTCACCAACCGCAGCTGCTTCAGTGCAGCCAACGACTTTACATCCGTAATGAAATCAATTCCCAATGTCAGCATCATTGGTTCGAAGACGGGCGGAGGAGGAGGGCTCCCTTTCAATTCAGAGTTGCCTATTGGATGGGGAGTTCGTTTCTCGGCATGCCCGATGACGTCGCCTAATGGAGGCATAACAGAATTTGGCATCGACCCCTCCCCCGGCTGCGAAGTGGATGCCCCGGATTCGCTGCTCATTCGCGGCGTCGACCCAATCCTCGACTTTGCCGTAAAAAAAATATTATCGGAATATTCAAAATGAAGGGATGCACAGCTCGTGCATCCTTTTTTTATAAAAAATGTTA
>CAMWLX010000222.1 GCA_947175225.1 uncultured Porphyromonadaceae bacterium | reverse complement strand
ATCTATGTCATAGTTATATTTCATCATTTAAACACTCTTTTATTTTTTTCCGTCCTCGGCAGAGAATAGTACGAACATTCTCCTCAGATTCTCCAATTATTTCACTTATCTCATTTGCAGACAATTGACTGAAGATATTTAGAACAAGTATCTTGCGTTGCTTCTCTTTAAAGGTTGACAATAACTCTAATATAAATTTTCTCGATGAGCTATACTCTGCAGAAGAGTCAGTGTCTGATCGGGATGGCAGTATTTTGGCATCTTCTATATTGTCGAAATATCTTTTCGAGTTGCGTCTCAGAATATCAATACATGTGTTTCTTACAGTTTTACAACAGAATGCTACTGCATCATCAGGAATCAATAATTCAATGTGTCTTTGCCATAATGACGACATGGCATCCTGCACAGCATCAGATGCATCATCGGCATTCCGAAGAATTGCATATGCAATTGCATACATTCTTCGATAGCAAGGCAACATTATGTTTTTGAATTCCAGGTCGGTCATTTATATATGTACAACTTACTTTTCTTCATCAATCTATATACTGGACGAAAAAACAAATGTGCACGTTACAAAAAAAAATGATATTTTTCAAGAAAATTTGAGATCACACAAAAATGAGTGTAACAAACACCATCGTTCATCGTATATGAGATGTAAGCATATGAAGACAGATCATTTGACATCCACGTTTATGGCACTTCGCCAGAGATTGCATCGAAGTGCTCTTGCATACCTCAAAGATGATGAGGATGCGAGAGACGCCTTGCAGGATACTTTCGTAAGATTGTGGAAGTCTGGAGAAATAGAAAGTGATTCTGAAGCCTGCTCCAAACTGTTTGTAGCCTTAAAAAATGTCTGTATTGATCGCCTGAGACGAAGAAAATCAGTTGAATTGGAAGATTCCCACATGGTGTCTTTAAAGATAGAGCCATCGTTAGGAGAAGATATGGAACGCCTTGAAACGCTCCTTACAGCCGGACTTACTCAAGTGCAAAGACATATATATTCGCTTTCAGTACATTATTCAATGGATTACAAAGATATTGCCAAACGCATGAACATGACTGAAGGAGCCATAAGGACACAGATGTGCAGAGTAAGAAAGAAAATAAGTGATAATTATAAAATACTTGATAGATAATGGATAATTTGGAGAAAGATAAATACCTTAGCATGGAAGAGACGGAACAATTGTGCCGCCTTTTCATGGAATGCAAGCTAACCATATTGGAGGAAGCGGAGCTTCAATACGTATTAGGAATTCTTCCTTATAGCTCTCCTGTCATAGAGGAGGCACGAACCCTAATGAACATCTCATTAGCATGCGAATTGGAAAGCAAGGAGCGGTTAAGAATAAAGCCAAAGGAAAAGAAAAATGCCTTAAGAAAAATTCTTTTTGCCGCTGCCACTGTCGCAATCCTCTTGTCGGTAGGAATTCCAACTTACCTTCACTTTAAGCAAGAATCAGAATTATATTGTCAAGTGTTTTTTAATGGAGAGGAATTAAGCGGAGAAAAAGCTTTAGTCATAGCTGAAGGAGAGTTGGAACGAATCGATAAATTCTTTGAAAACATGAATAATATCGAATCTGAACAACAACAAAAAATTGAATCATTACAATAGTTTTAGTTAAGTTCTACAATCATGAAAAGACATTTACTTCTTGCTATACTTTCGATAATAAATATCGTGGCGATAGCTTCATCTCCAAAACTTGCTTCTGAAAAGATATTCGAAGATATCAATCTTTATGATCCTTCATTATCGATCACAATCATGGAGCGACCTGATCAGACCGTAAAAACCCTTAGTTTTAAGAACAAACCTGACTTGCAAAAAAAAATAAAGAAAGCCTTGGATTCAGATAAAGAAAAGGCTGTAAGTAAATCTTTAGTTTCTGATAATGGCGAGATTTCCGAATCTATCGTCATCATCAACGAAGACGAGGAAATCAAAATTGGCCTTTCTAATTCAAGATCTAAAGAAGTGTATTTTTTTATGCAGAAAATATGTAGGAACAACTCAAAAGACTCAAGGAATGCTTCGAATCCAACTAAGGCAACAAAGGCAACCAAGACTAAGAAAAAGACCGTCAATCTTAAAACTAAGCAAAATAGCAAGAAATCACAAACAAGAGTTAAATCAAAGAAAGGGAGGAAAAATTCTCAAAAGAGCATTAGAACATTAAGGAGTGAGCAATTGATTGACAATAGCGATTTAATAATAATAAACACTTATGACTCCCCCCTGACGGAGATATGACACTCGACTTTCTCAAGCCAATGTGAAAGGAAATGAGGTTATAGGTATACAAGTTTGGTTGATATATTTTTGTCGGTTAAAGTTCAATGAAAATTGCAGATATTCTTGCAAATGTCTGAAAAAAATTGTAATTTTGCATACTGATTAAAATATATCAGCATGGAGACAAAATACATTTTTGTTACTGGAGGCGTAGTCTCTTCTCTTGGAAAGGGAATAATATCCTCCTCTCTCGCCTGTCTGCTAAACGCACACGGCTATCGAGTTACAATCCAGAAGTTTGATCCTTACATCAACATTGATCCCGGCACACTCAATCCTTACGAACACGGCGAATGCTACGTCACAGAAGATGGTCATGAAGCCGACCTTGATCTTGGGCATTATGAACGCTTTACGAATGTACCCACATCTCGAGCAAACAATGTGACGACAGGACGCATCTATAAGAATGTAATCGAAAAGGAGCGTCGTGGCGACTATCTCGGAAAGACGGTGCAGATCATCCCTCACATTACCGATGAAATCAAGCGCAACGTAAAGTTGCTCGGAGACACCGGTAAGTTCGACTTCATAATAACTGAAATCGGAGGAACAGTGGGCGACATCGAATCTCTCCCATTCCTTGAGGCAGTGAGACAAATTCGTTGGGAACTCGGCGACAGCGCGCTTTGCATACACCTTACTTATGTGCCATATCTCCATGCTGCCAAAGAGCTCAAGACAAAACCAACGCAGCACTCAGTGAAGCAACTTCAGCAACTTGGCATCCAGCCGGATGTGCTTGTACTCCGCACCGAGCATGACATTCCGGAAGGAATGCGCGCGAAAATAGCACAGTTTTGCAACGTGGCAAAAGACGCAGTGATCCAATCGCTCGACTGCCCAAGCATTTATGAAGTGCCTTTGATGCTTCACAGCCAGAACATGGACGGAATAGTGCTTCGCAAAATGCATGTCCCAATCTATGGAGAACCTTTGCTGAAGCCATGGCTCGATTTCGTAGAAAAGATACATACTGCAGAAAAGGAAGTGACAATTGGACTTGTAGGAAAATATGTAGAACTCCAAGACGCATATAAATCTATCAACGAATCACTTTTTCAAGCCGCTACATATTGCCATCACAAACTGAATCTCAAATACATCCATAGTGAAAAACTGACGGAAGAGAATGTGGATGAAAAGATGTCAGGACTTGACGGAGCAGTCATAGCCCCTGGATTCGGCAACCGTGGCATTGAGGGTAAATTTGTGGCTCTTAAATGGTGTCGTGAAAACGACATTCCCACTTTCGGCATTTGCCTCGGAATGCAATGTATGGTGATCGAATTCGCCCGCAATGTTCTTGGCTATGCAGATGCCAACAGCACAGAAATGGATCCTCAGACAAAGCACAACGTCATAGACATGATGGAAGAACAAAAGCATATCTCCAACATGGGTGGCACTATGCGTCTCGGAGCTTATGAATGCATATTAAGACCCGGAAGCCTCGTAGCAGAGGCCTATGAAAAAACCGAAATCAGCGAACGTCATCGCCACCGATATGAATTTAACGATGCTTTCCGGGAGGAATTTGAGAAAGCCGGCATGAAGTGTGTTGGTGAAAATCCTAAGTCTCATCTTGTGGAGGTTGTCGAGATACCCGGCAAACGCTGGATGATCGGCACTCAGTATCATCCTGAATACTCAAGCACTGTGCTTAACCCTCACCCACTCTTCCACTCTTTTATGGAAGCAGCCATTAAATATCACGACGAGAAAGAATCTATTTAAACTAATAAACTTTTTAAACTCTTAAACCAATAGGAATGGTAAGTGTCAACGACCTGACAATGGAATTTTCCTCACGTCCGATTTTTTCAGACGTAAGCTTCGTCATAAACAAGACAGATAAGATTGGACTCGCCGGTAAAAACGGGGCAGGCAAATCAACATTGCTCAAGATCATAGCCGGGCTTCAACAGCCTACTTCCGGAACTGTTTCCAAGCCAACGGAGGTCACAATCGGTTATCTTCCACAGCAGATGAAGCTTGCCGATGACACTTCCATTATTAATGAGGCTCGCAAGGCTTTCGCTCACATAGACGAGCATAAGGCTCGTCTACGTGAGCTCAACGATCAGCTCGCAACTCGCACCGACTATGAGAGCGAGTCGTACGCCAAGCTTATTGAAGACATTGAATATCTCAACGACAGGCTATCGATGGAGGGTGCTGACAATATGGAGGCTGAAGTGGAAAAGACACTCATGGGCCTTGGCTTCAGCCGTGAAGATTTCGACCGTCCTACTTCCGAGTTTTCGGGAGGATGGCGTATGCGTGTGGAGCTTGCGAAGATATTGCTTCAGAAACCTGATCTACTGCTTCTTGATGAGCCAACCAACCACCTTGACATTGAATCAATACAATGGCTTGAACAGTTTCTGCAGAGCAAGGCCAAAGCCGTCATGCTTGTGAGCCATGACCGGGCGTTTCTTGACAATGTCACTCGACGCACCATAGAGATTTCATGTGGAAAGGCTTATGATTATAAGGTGAGTTACACTCCTTATACAGAGCTTAGGAAAGAAAGGGTTGAGCAACAAATGCGAGCCTATGAAAATCAACAAAAGCAGATAGCCGACATCAAGGCGTTTATCGAGCGTTTCCGATATCAGGCTACTAAGGCTATTCAAGTGCAGAGTCGAATCAAGCAACTTGAAAAAATAGTTCCTATAGAAGTTGATGAAGTCGACAATAGCCGTCTTCGTCTAAAATTCCCACCTGCGCCCAGATCGGGGGATTTTCCTCTTATTCTTGAAGACGTCGGAAAAGCCTACGGCGACCATCAGGTGTTCGACCATGCCGAATTCAGAATTCGCAGAGGTGAAAAAGTTGCATTCGTTGGCAAAAACGGTGAAGGAAAGTCCACCCTCGTGAAATGCATCATGGGTGAAATTGACCATACAGGTATACTCAAACTCGGACATAATGTCAAAATTGGATATTTTGCTCAAAATCAAGCTCAACTTCTTGATGAAAATCTTACTGTCTTTGAAACTATTGACAATGTAGCTGTTGGAGATATCAGATTGAAGATAAGAGATATACTTGGTGCTTTCATGTTTGGAGGAGAAGCGTCCGACAAGAAGGTGAAGGTCTTATCCGGAGGAGAAAAGACTCGATTGGCTATGATTAAGTTGCTTCTTGAGCCGGTCAATTTCCTTATCCTTGACGAACCTACCAACCATCTTGACATTAAGACTAAAGACATCCTTAAAGATGCTATTCGTGACTTCGACGGAACAGTCATCGTCGTCAGCCACGACCGAGACTTCTTGGATGGACTCGTGGAAAAGGTATATGAATTCGGAGGCGGAAAAGTGAAGGAAAATCTCGGAGGAATATATGATTTTCTTCGCTCCAAGAATCTTGAAAATCTACGAGATTTAGAATTGACTAAATCTCCTACCGGAAAACAAGTAACAGTGCCTTCTCAGGAAAGCATATCAAAACCAGATCGTCAGGAGAATCAAAATTCGATTAAGCTTTCATACGCTGAGCAGAAGGCTCGCGAAAAAGTAATAAAGAAAGCTGAAAAGAAAGTAAAGGAAGCTGAAGAGGAAATAGCCAGATTGGAAGCTCTTCAGAAAGAAATTGAAAATAAGATATCTGCTGGAGACACTTCACAGGAGACACTGGAGGCATACGCTAAGGCTCAGAAAGACCTTGAAAACGGAATGTCGGTCTGGGAATTGGCCACTATGGAGCTGGAAGAACTTAATCAATAAACTATGTTGCTCAACTTTCATTTGGATATTGGAATATTGAAGTTGTTTAAACTTATTTACGAATTAAAAAATAACAATGAAG
>CAMWLX010000221.1 GCA_947175225.1 uncultured Porphyromonadaceae bacterium | reverse complement strand
GATGTAGAAAAACTCCTTGTGTAGACCATCGCCAAAGATATCCTCGCTCAGACGTGTGCCACGACCAATCATTTGCATAAACTTGATTTTGGAGCGCACACGTTTGAAGAATACAAGATTAAGCACATCGGGGACATCTATACCCGTATCAAGCATATCAACTGAAACCGCAATCTGTGGCAGACTATCACGCAGACTGAATTTATTGATCAGATCCTGAGAGTAATTTATAGAATAGTCTATCTGTTCGCAGAATTTCGGTCCATATTCCGGATACAGGATATTGAAACGCTCAACAATCAGCTTTGCAGTTTTTGTGTTCATGGCAAAAATTATCGTTTTACCGATCATTTCTTCCGCCTGAACCTTCAGCCCGTTTTCCATCAGGTCTTGTAGCATCTTGTCGATGGTATCGGTGTTGTAGATATATTTGAATATCTCCTTTTCGTCAATGTTGCGTGGTTGCCATTCCTCGTCAGGGTCTTTGTTCACTTGTTCATATTCCCAGACCTGTTCAAGTTCCTGCTTCTCATCGTATGAAAGATCATCATATTTAATGCCCTCGTTGACAATTTTTGAGCCTCGTATGAAACCCTTGTAGTCCACAAGATAACCATCATCAATAGCGGTACGATATTCATAATAATCGGTTGGCTCTCCACCCTCCAAGTGCAACAGTTCGTATGTAGACTTATCCACTTGATCGCGCGGTGTTGCAGTCAGACCCACAAGCAATGAATCGAAATAGCGGAATATGTCACCAAACTTGCCGAATACCGAGCGATGTGCTTCATCAATTATTATTAGGTCGAATCGCCCGATGCTGAAAGGCTTATCATCGGTATTGACATAGTTAATCATTGTTTGATAAGTTGAGAATACGATTCTCGCGTTGAGGTCCGTTTCGGTTGTCTTATCGCTCAGTATCGTTATATTTACATTGGGCATGAGCTTGGAAAAATTCCGCGCTGCCTGATTTACCAAAGAAGTGCGGTCTGCAAGAAAAAGTGTATTCTTTACCCAATTATTGCGCTGAAGCACATCGACAAGCGATATGGCAGTACGCGTTTTACCCGTACCGGTAGCCATTACGAGTAAGCCTCGGCGATGATGCCCGTTAAACCATTGGCACATATATTTCACTGCCCGTTCCTGATAGTAGCGGTCAGTAATCTCTCTCTTTACCGAAAAATCGACGATATCTGTACGAGACGTCCGCCGTGACATTATGAGTTCCAGATCTTTTGCAGTATGGAATGCAAACAATCGGCGTGGGGGATATCCCATACCGTCAATACAGTGAATCTCGTAACCATTGGTGTAGTAGATTACCGGTCTCACATGATAGCGGCGTTCCAGCGCATCAGCATATAGCTCTGCTTGATGTTTACCTACGATTGGGTCTACGCTTGTTCTTTTTGCTTCAACTACAGCAAGAGGTTTTCCGTCTGTTCCAAACAATACATAATCGGCATATCCTTTGCCCGTCGTATTTGGCATACCGTCAACCTCGATTTCAATACAAGCCTTACCTCCGGAAATATCCCCTTCGGTCTCCATTACCTCCCAACCGGCTTCACGGAGCATGAGGTCAATAAACCGTCGGCGCGTTTCTGCCTCAGATATGTCGCCCCATGAAACATTTGCATTTACCGATGGAGCCTCAGCTACTTGCTCCGGTTCAACAGTAGCTACGAATTCATCGGGTGTCGGTTCTGTTGGAACGGGAACAATAATTCGAGGACGTGCCGGACGCGTAGGCAATAGCGATCTATCAAAAGGCGCAAGACTATTGAGCACATGAAGTTTGAGAAGCACACCCCCGACGAGATTATACAAGTTAAGAACCGTGAAGAATGAATCTCCTTTTGTGACCTTACCGTCGTGAGCAGCCATATTACCTACCTTTCTAATCCAGTGGACAGCCTTCATTAGTTCCGGATCAGCGATGAAATCAGTGAAAATAGGAGATGCAGTGAGATTAAAGAGTGTGGCGCGTTCTGGAATCGTCTCACCCTTCATCATGAATATCGCTTTAACAAGCCATTCGAGTGCTTTTCGAGCATTTATAGCTGAAGAATCCGGCTCAGTGGACTGTCGTTGCTCGCACAAGTCACAAAGTCGGTGAAGCTCACTGAGCTCTGGTATATTTTTGAGGTAATCGAAATTCAACATAAGCTATCTTCTTCTGTCTCGTTTAGAATTTTATCAAGCTGTGCTTGCAGTTCCTCCTTTTTAGGAAGATATAGTTGATAACGAGCCACGAACAAGTGGTTGGTTATTCCTCCAAGAGCATAGTCCATCAATACTTCATCACGTCTCGCCCCTAAAACTATTCCGATCGGTGGATTGTCGTCTGGCATACATACTTCTGCCTTGAAGTAGTTGAGATACAAATTCATTTGTCCGATATCACCGTGTTGTATCTCATCACGCTTCAAATCAATTAGTACATAACATTTTAGAATGGTATGGTAGAATACCAAATCCACCCTCATATTGCGACCGCCGATTGGCATTGAATATTGTCGTCCAACAAAAGCGAAACCTCTGCCCAGTTCGAGCAGGAATTTTTCCATGTTGTCTTTCAGAGCCTTTTCAAGTTCTCCTTCTTTGTATCGCTTTTTCGTAGGGATACCGGTAAATTCAAGAACAAAGGGGTCATGAATTATATCGTCGGCAGTCATAATAGAATGTCCTTGCTGCGCCAATACCAACACACTCTTTTTGTCTTTACTTAGTGCAATGCGCTGGAAAAGAGAGGACTTAATTTGACGTTTTAACTCTCTTATCTTCCATTTCTGATTGATGGCCTCATGCATATAGAATTGAAGTTCCATCTCATTTTCACATTTCAGCAACTCGAAATAATGGCTCCATGTCAATTCGTGAGACATTGTCTCACATTTTGGAAACGCCAGATAGAGCTTTCTCATATATGTCAGGTTAGAGCGGCTAAATCCTTTGCCTCTCCGCGCAGTCAAATCTCGTGCAAGTCTTATAAGCAATTGTTTACCGTATTCAGCACGTATCTTGCCTTTCTGCTCAAACTCAACAATATATTGTCCTGTTTCCCAATTGGCATCAAGTAATTCTGTATTAACGGCAACAGCTGCGCGGTTGCGAGCCGCCGACCACAGATTGTCAATTCTCTCAACAAGCGTATCATACTCTTGTTGAGGTATTCCTAACTGACTGTTTTTATTTACAATGTTTGCCATGATTTCTTTCTTTTGAAAATGTGAGACGTGTCTCACATTTTAATTAAACCAATAATCCATACGGCTGTTAAGGAGCGTCTGCATATTCGCAATCGTCTCCTCCAAACCTTTCTTCTGCTGCTCTATCTGCTCGATGCGGGCTGCAAACTTCTTTTGAAGTTCGAGCGGCGGCAGAAAGATCGGAAATGCTTTTAATTGAGAGTTATTGAGAGCACGCTTATCTATACCACCAGTCGTGGTATTTCGAACATAGTCTCTAAAATAATCAGATATAAGCATATAAAGGATAAATTTGGGATTTACCTCTTTAGTTAGTCGAATAAAACTCAAATTTCCACTGAGATTAGCTTTATCATCTTCTCCTTCATATATTGAAACTCTACCAAGGCTACTATTCTCAGTATATAACCTACCAATCTTTGTAACAAGAAGATCATTATGTTTAAGAGAAGAAGATTTAAATTGTTGATTAAATTTCTCATCCACATATACAATATCTGCATAATCAATCCGATTCTTCCAAACATTTTGACATCTAAAAAACATTATTCCACTCGATTTGTAAGTGTCATGCTCTATTTTTGCATTTGCGCCATTGGATATTTTGGAAGACACAAAGCCCAATGTTACAGTATCCCAGCCTTTGGGGTTGGTGATGGGGTCGCCGAAGTAGTCGTAGAAAAGGGATTGGGCAAGGGCATCGAGATTGCGTATAGCTCCATTGCAATCGCTTATTATCTCATTTATCTTGTCCAACTCCGCCACAATCTGCTCTTGCACATCCATCGGCGGAACAGGTATGATTTCATTCTTAATCATGGGTACTGTCAACTGTGGAATTGCCACTCCATTCCCTGAGAATCGTCTATTATGTACCCAATAATAGAGATAATCTACTTTTATATTATCTTTTGGTTCTGCAACAATAAGTCTTATAATGGGGACAAAGGGTTCTCTTTTTATAGACGGGTAGCCTATAGTTCCTCTACCGGATATAGTCAAAGCATCATTAAAGACCTTCGCCTTACTGCAATAACCATATAGTCCGTCCTTTTCTATTCCGTTGGAATATACTGGAATTACATTGGTTAAAGTTTTCTCTTTTGTTGTTTCTACAGGTTTATCGCCTCCAGCGGATAATTTGCAAACTTCTACAAGTCGTTTGTTTTCCCAATTATGCTTCATGGTCAGACTTGATTAGGGTTGGAAGAGAAAGGACGTTCTCGGAGATTTTGTTTAGAAGCTGAGTTGTACGGGCAATTATTGCCTCGGGAGTTTCGTATTCGACGGTTTTGCGGACAGTCACTTTGTAGGTATTGAAAGAGAGGTCATAGTTGTGCTCGCGTATTTCCTCAACCGGTACAAAGAATGACTGGTCTGTGCGTTGACGATTTTCTTCTGCCGACAGATTATTCCAGCGGGATATAATATCGGGAATATCGTTGTCTTCTATTGGCTTACGTTTATCATCGAGGGAAAATCCGTCGGCTCGCATATCGTAGAACCATACCTTGTCGGTGCCTCCGGCTCCGGTTTTGGTAAAGACGAGAATTGCGGTCGATACTCCGGCGTATGGTTTGAACACGCCTGACGGCATTGAGATTACAGCTTCAAGTCGGTTGCCGTCAACAATCGCTTTCTTGATGTCGATAAATGCCTTTTTATCTCCGGAAGGCACCCCGTCTGGCACAATGGATGCACAGCGGCCGCCAGTGCGAAGTATGCGTAGAAACAGTGCAAGAAACAGCAGTTCGGTTTTGGGCGTTTTGGTGATAGCCGTCAGTGATTTATCCACGCTTTCTTGATCGAGACTCCCCTTAAATGGTGGATTGGCAAGCACAAGCGAGTAACGCTCATTATCCTTGTTGTCGCTTGAAAGAGAATCAAGGAAAGCCACGTCGGGATTATTAATGTCGTGGAGCATGAGATTCATCGCGCCGATGCGAAGCATAGTCTGATCGGTATCAAAACCATGTAGCATCGTGTTCCGGAAATGCTCGTCATTATGCCGGTTCATCAGATCTTTGCCATAATGCTCCTTGACATACTTGGCAGTTTCTACGATGAAGCCGGCGCTCCCCATCGCCGGATCGCATACGGTATCTTCAAGAGTAGGCTTCATGAGTTCGACCATCATCCTGATAATGTGACGTGGAGTGCGGAACTGTCCGTTTTTACCACTCGCAGCCATCTTGCCAAGAATGTATTCATAGACATCACCCATCGTGTCGCGGTCGGTCATCGGTAGATTATCGATGCCGTCGACGATGGTCTGCAACGCTTTAGGTGAGGCTATCATAAACACAGCGTTGCTCATGAAGCGGGAATATGCCGAGTCCTCGCCGCGATTAAGTGTTTTAATATAAACAAAGACGTTACGTTGAATATGGCGGTGCATTTTGTCTGCATCATAGTGCTTAAACACATGCCATCGAAGTGAGTCAGCAGAGACATCTTCATCAGTTTCGGGATTATGCCAGTTACCATACGCAAAAGTATCATCGCAAGCATAGTCAAGCTCCAACTCATTGGATATAGCCTCTCGTTGCCTTTGTGCATCATCGAGGAGCTTCATGAAGAACAGATATGTCATCTGCTCCATCACCGTTATAGGGTTGGTAATTCCGGATTGTTTGCCCCAGAAGGCATCCCAAATCCGGTCTATCTGATTCTTTATCTGTCCTGTGATCATAATAAGTACGTTTAGTCTCTATCGTTGGTGAGAATTTCCATCACTTTCCGATATTCATTTTTTACTAACTCTGTAATTGCTTTTCCAACAATAAGCATGTTGAAATTATCAATTCTTCGTCGAAGTATATTGAGAATTTGAGGTAAATATTCCAATTTATCAAACTTATCATCTATCATAACTAATGAAAACTATAAAAATCTATCTTAAACTATACAAAAAACACAGAAGGATAAAAAATAACCTAAGTAAAAATAAAGAGCATTATAACAAACTTCCA
>CAMWLX010000220.1 GCA_947175225.1 uncultured Porphyromonadaceae bacterium | reverse complement strand
AAGTTTAAACAACTTCAATAATATGAGTATGAAACTATACAGGTTTTTCCTTACAATATGTCTCGCCACAATCTTTTCAATAAGCGCAAATGCCTATGAAAGCATTGCCTTTCATTGCGATCAGGATACGACGTTGATCAACAACTTGCTGCAAAGCCCTGAACTAAAAGATATGGCTCCGGAAGGCAGAGTGGCTTTCTTTGCAAAAAAGCTCGTAGGTACTCCCTCATCTTTGAAATCACAAATCTTGGAGGCTGACACGATGGTTTTTACCGTTGACGTGCATTCTTTCACCCCCCTCAGCTTTATATCCACTTGCGTGGCTCTCGCCAAAGCATATGAGTCTTCATCTGCACCCAATTGGAGAGACTTTGCCGACAAGTATGAAAATATCATGTTCAAACGGGGAGAAGCTACCGACTTCGTTTCCAGATTCCTCTACCCTTCCGATTGGATTGCAGACAATATTTTCCGTGGCAACGTCACTGATGTCACTTTCAATCTGGAAGGTTTGGCTGCTCGAAAAAAAGAAAAGTCCATTGATTATATATCTCACAATAAGGATAAATTCAAGGCATTTGCAAAGCCGGAAAACTACGACAGGCTCAGGATGCTGGAAATGGGATTCCGCAATCATCAGATTCCTTATATCTCAAATGGCGACCTGATGAATCCCAAACGCTTCAACCCACAGGCTAAAGACGGAGATATTTTCTTCCTTCTGACTCCTGATTTCAACCTCGACAGCCGCGAAATGGGAATACTGTCAAGAGATGGCGACAAACTATTGATAATACAATTGTCACCCTCAAAAGACACTGTCACTCTTGAAGAACTCCCTTTTGAAAACTATATAAAAAGAAACGTAAAACGCATTCAAGGTGCAAGAATAATCCGTATTGCCAAATGAGAAAGCCACCCTCCAAAGTAGTTGCTTTCGACCTCGACGATACTCTTATTCCCGAAGTGCTCTTCTTGAAAAGCGGCATCAGGCACATTGCGTCATTTCTAAATAAGCTATATCCTGAACTCCCATCCCAACGAATCATTGGCTGCATGGATGCAGCCTTAGTGACCCGCAGCAACCACTATTCTGCCCTCGAATCTCTCATTAAAGAATATCGGCTCTCTGATTCAGTGGATATGAAAAAGATAGTTACTAAGTTCCGAAGTCATATGCCTGATCCATCCATTTATCATGCAGCCCCTTTCATTTCGGGTATTCTCAATGATCTTAAACAAAAGGATATTCCTCTTGCTCTGATCACTGACGGACGGAGCCTAACTCAACGCAACAAAATTCAAGCTGCCGGTCTATATTCATTTTTCGACAACTCCGACATCCTCATATCTGAAGAGACAGGGCATGACAAATTTGACCCCGACAATTTCCTCTTTATAATGAAGAAATATGCCGGAGCCAAAGAATTTCATTATGTCGGAGATAATCCACGTAAGGATTTTCTTCATCCCTCAAGATTAGGCTGGAAGACTCATCTTGCACATCCCTTTCCCCTTGCTATCCATCAAGGGATGCCGAGATAGCGATGGATCTGAAGGCTCAATGTCCAACGCGGATCTTGAAGCACTCTTCTGACAGTACGCATTGTGTTTGACTCCCTGCTCTTTTTGTCGGATACATAGCAAGGCTGAAGATACATCAGTGTCTTTTCTCCTCGACAAGGAAGATCAAAATAGTCCTCTAAATCTTGACCAATATCTACCACCTTTATCTCATCAGCCCGCTCCACTTTTATTGCCGGCTCCCCTTCTACCTCTTCTATTCCAATCTTTGGAGAGACAGTCACCCAGTCTATCCCTTCCGGAAGACGTTGTGTGCCATTAGTTTCAATTGCAATTTTCTTTCCGGTAGCTTGATGGAGCAGCCGAATGAAATCTGCATCTATCCATAATGATGGTTCCCCACCTGTCAACACTACCCAATCTGCCTTATACAGATTTACCGCGTGTACAATGTCGGTATCCGTCATCGCAATCCCCTCATTATGGCGAGTATCACAGAAAGGACATTGCAGATTGCACCCTGAAAACCTTATGAATACACTTGGATAGCCGGTATGATGCCCCTCTCCTTGGAGAGAGTAAAAAATCTCATTGATCTTTTTCATCTTAATCTTCTTAATCCTCCTCGTAAGCAGCAATATTTCCTTCAGATTCCTGAACTTCACAACGATAGCACTCAGGGATTGAATCTACAATCCATCGGGCAATGTTCTCAGCTGTCGGATTGAATGGCAACACATCATTTAGTATGGCGTGGTCGAGAGTGCCGGCTACAAGTTCCTTGATTTTTGTGAAGTCTACCACCATTCCAGACTCATTAAGTTCCTTCGAGCGGCATTCTACAATGATCACCCAATTATGCCCATGCAGATTGGTGCATTTGCTCTCATATGGCAACGTCAACCTGTGGGCCGCCGATATCTCAAGTCTCTTCTTAACGTAATACATATTCTTTATCTGTTAATCACTAATGGCTGTAGCAAAAGCTCTCCCGGTTCTTAATCATCGATGACAATCCCGGCCTCCTTAAGTGCTTCCATACGCTCAACGCAGGTGCCGCATTTGCCGCAATGCTTCTCTCCTCCATTATAGCAAGAATAAGTCAATCTATAATCCACTCCGATTCTCTTGCCTATTCTTGCAATATCACTTTTTGTGATATTAGTATAAGGAGCGTCAATTGTAATGCCATCATATGTGCCCTGACGTATTGCTTCGCTCATCGCATCAATAAATCCCGGCCGGCAATCGGGGTAAATGGCATGGTCGCCACCATGATTAGCAAGCATCACCTTCTTCAAGCCTCTGCTTTCAGCGAGCCCGGCAGCGACGGCAAGCATTATGCCATTGCGGAATGGAACCACTGTCGATTTCATGTTTTCATCAGTATAGTGACCTTCCGGGATCTCTTCGCCCCCTATCAAAAGAGAAGATTTGAAGTATTTTCCCATAAAATCCAACGGAATCACTAAATGCTCTATCCCAAGAATCTCACAGTTCTTGACTGCGCATTCGATTTCCCTTGCATTGTGTCGCGACCCATAGTCGAATGTGACAGCAAGTGCAATCTGATCCTTTCTATCATAAAGGAGAGTTGTGGAGTCCATCCCTCCACTCAAGACGATTATCGAATCTTTCATATCAGAACTCAAGTTGCGAAATTCTTCTTTGTTTTGCCATTTCTTCATGCTCCGCATCGCCCCAGTTGGCAAAGGGGTGGATTGATATCCCACCTCGGGGCATAAACAAACCCTTCACCTCTATATATCTCGGATCCATCAAATTGCGAAGGTCTTTCATGATGATATTCACACAATCTTCATGAAAATCGCCATGGTTGCGGAATGAAAAGAGATAAAGTTTCAGGCTTTTGCTCTCTACCATCCTCGTCCTTGGGATGTAGGATATCATGATATGTCCGAAATCCGGCTGACCTGTCTTTGGGCAGAGGGTCGTGAATTCAGGACAGTCAAGACGCACCACGTATTCATTTTCTGGGTGCTTGTTTTCAAATGTCTCCAGCAATTGTGGAGAATAGTCTGTGGGATACTTTGTTCCCTGATTGCCGAGCAGGGTAATTCCCTCGAGTTCTTTTTCGTTTCTCATATGAATTTGATCATCAAAGGTGAATCAATAATCCGGATATTTCCGGAAGCCATTGAAGAGACAGTTCAATGCTGATACAAAATTACAAAAAAATCCGCTATCTCACAATAGCGGATTCCTTGCGACGAAAAGTTTTTATAAAAGTAGTCTAAGCAACTTCATAGCAATACTAAGCAGAGGAAGTGGGCTACTATCGCCGCTACGAGTCCTCCAATAGTATGGGCTAAAATAGCTTTAGATGTCAAGTTGCGATATCCCATTGAGTCAAGCATTGCAGTGTGGGTGCTGAGGTAGCCGCTCCAACACATTCCTATGGCAGTAAACACGCATATGGCATTGGCATCCACCCATCCTTCACTCATGAACTTAGGAAGCAATCCAAGGGCAGCCCCTACAGCTCCCAAAGCAGTGATTGGGAATCCTATCAAATGTGGGTCATGGAAACCGAACAGCCATTCAAATACTATATTAATCTTGCCGACTATCATGGGAAGAAGTTCTATGCCTTGATAAGCGCTGCCATCATATCCATTTGGTCCCGCACCGAAAGTGAGCATCATGACAAGCGTAGAGATCACTAACACACCCGGAATAATGGCTATCCCCACCTCTACGCCACCTTTTCCACCATCGAGAACTGCATTCAAGATTCGCGTGAAAAGTGATTCCTCCTTATTCTTTCCTTCCTCTTCAGTCTTTTTGATTTCATCATACACCTCGTCGACTGCCTCCATATCGCGATAGTCAGGATGTGAACGCAATATGAAATGCTGCATGCAACGTGTTGAGACTACGCATCCGATTATAGCACCAAAGAATCCTATGAATGGCTCTACAATATATCCAAGGCTTACCATATATATAATGACAAGCAGCCCCATTCCAAAAGCCGTGCCAAAATTTGTCAGCGATATAAACTGATATTTCTTGAAGTACTTTGCAAATTCCTTATCCTTTGAAATTGTGATAATGGCAGGGTTATCTGAGAGGAATGTCATGACTCCGCCAAGAGATGCCACACCGGGAAGATTAAAGATAGGCTTCATGATTGGATGGAGTATTTTCTGAAGCATATCCACTACTCCAAACTCCACAAGTATTCGACCGAGAGCCCCTGTAAGCACACATACAGCCATAAGGAAAAAGCACGTGTTCAGAAGAAGATCATGGGCAGTAGCCATCATGGTCTTCATCATTGGAGCTACACCCATTTTAATAGCGATTGCCCCGAATATGACAAATATCCAAAGAAGGCACACAATACCTGTCAGGTAAGATTTCTTACCCGACTTATTTTTTTTCTCTGAAGATACAGATGGCTCAGCCTCAGATTCAGTTGTGACATTAGTTGTATCCATGACGTAGTTTAGTTAATATTCATCATTCCTCTAACCCCAACCCCCATAAGATCCCTTAGCCCCATTAAAAGCCCCTAAAAGCCCTTAAAGCCCCTAAAAGCCCTAAAGCCCCTAACCCTTCCAATGATTTAGAGTTCCACGAAATCATTGGAAATTAAATAAATTCATATGCCAAGTGACGCCCACAGATCCATACATAGTTTTTTTCTGCATGATATCATTAGGATTGTAATTGCTGCCATGCGAAGCAAAGGCAGCCGCATGCACCTTAAGCAGATGCCTGTTATGGCGAATTGGATACCATTCTGCGACCACGCCACCAATAGCAAGCTGCGTGCCACGCGCAATTTCTGTTTTGTCGGTCAAATTCACTCCTCGGTTGCAATCGTAGGAAGCCTTGGCAGTAATTTTCCACTTTGGAGAAATATCCCACGAAAACTCTCCCATAAAAGTATTGTTCTTAAAAGGATTGTTTTTGGGATATGTACGGGTCATCAAGTCTAACAGGAATGTAAACTTTTCATTGATGACAAGCTTATTTCCCAATGCCACATAGTTACAAAATTTCCCTTTCAGAAACTCTATCTCATTGACCGACCATATTGTCTCAAACCGCAATTTGTCGGAAATTTTATGATCTCCGCGCCACATAAGGTTGTAGGCATAAAGATTGCGGTCTTCAGGAGTAGCAAAAAGGCTCTGTGAAACTTGTATAGCCAGATGATCGTGGGGAGTTACCTTGAACCCTCCTGACACGCCAAACTGATAGCAAGCTACATTTGCTACAAATAGATTTGGACACATCAGATTGATAGGAGCCCGGTCGTATTCATACCCTCCAATCAAGACCACCTGTTTTCCGGCTCCTATGTCAAAGCGTCCGAAAGAATAGTTAAAGTCGAGAATATCTGTTTGATCCCAAAAAGTATTGTCTTTCGGCGTACGGGAAAATCTTTGTCGCCAAGTATAAGTCAGTCCTTCTGTAAGCTCGCCATGTGCCTTAAGAGCAATATATTTGCCAATAAAACCTGTCTGCGACCTGTCCATTACGCCTTTATGATCTACCAACTGCCAATCAAGCCTGGCTTCAACATCAAGAGAAATGAGATGATCTTCTGTTTCCTTATGCTGAGAGTCGAAATCGTCAGCGAAAGAAGCGGACGCAATTGTCATCATTGCTGCAGCTGCAGCTATTTTCAATAAATTCATATATCAGTTACTAATTTAAGCTTCGCAAGCTCACTTAAAG
>CAMWLX010000219.1 GCA_947175225.1 uncultured Porphyromonadaceae bacterium | reverse complement strand
ATATGGCACAGCACGGGAATCACACCAGATGATTGCGTCGCGCAGAAGATTTCCGTCTTTGTCGATGCAGACGAGACCATGCATTTGGAAAGAAAAACCAATAGCCTTGATGTCAGCCGGATTGACTTTAGAAATAGAGAGGACACTTTTTGTCACCTCTTTAATATATTCCCACCAGTTTTCCGGATTTTGTTCTGCCCAGCCTGGTTTGAGAGCTTTGATAGGGGCTTCTGACTTCGGAAAGAAATCGGTAGCCACACATTTTCCACTTTCGGCGTCAACGATACTTGCCTTTACTGAGGAAGTACCTATGTCGTAACCTAATAAGTACATTTGATGTCGTGTTTATGGTATATATATTTCGGTATTATCTTTTGCTAATAGGCATACATGCCTCTTTGGAATACAAAGTTAATAAATAATTCAGACTTACAAAAACTTTTGGAGAAAATTGTGAGAAAATAGCAGTATTTTAGTGAAATTCTACCCTTCCAATGATTGCCTGGAGTCTTACTATGCTTGCAAAGAATAGATGAAGATAGAAAAGAAGATGCAGGAAATGAGCCAATATTTGCACAATCCATCTAAAATGACTAATTTTGCAGAAAAATGAGTATGCTACCTCCACGATAAGGAGATCGACTGACTCATGAAAACTACAGGTAGAGAAAACTATGAAGAATATTGGTGATCTTAATTGGAGAGGTCATTTGGCAATGTTGGGGGCTAATGTTTGTTGGGGATTGATGTCGCCGGTTGCAAAACTTGTGTTTGCGTCAGGGGTTATTGCCCCTATTATTATGGTGGATTTTCGTATAGCAGGAGCAGCTCTTCTCTTTTGGATCACTTCTCTGTTTACGCCGAGAGAGCATGTGCCTGCTATGGATAAGCTGCGACTATTCGGAGCGGGAATGATAGGAATTCTTTTAAACCAAGGATGCTTTATAATAGGAGTCAGCTACACTTCTCCGGGTGAGGCCTCTTTGGTGACAACTACAATGCCTATGTGGGTGATGCTTCTTGCTTGGCTATTCCTCAAGGAACCGATCACTCTAAAGAAAGCCGGAGGCATTGCGCTTGGAGCCGGGGGAGCATTGATTCTTGTGCTTGGAGGGAAAGGCACTATTTCAGGGGGAGATAATCCGGCCTTGGGCGACTTTATTGTATTGGTAGCGCAACTTTCATATGCTTTATATCTAACCTTATACCGCAATTTCATCAAGAAATATTCACTCGTCACTTTGATGAAATGGATGTTTCTTTCAGCTTCCATCGTTGGGCTTCCGGCTACTATAGGCAACATCAAATCTACTGAATGGTCAGCTATTACAGTCAATGAATGGCTCGGGATAGCTTATGTCGTAGTGATGGCAACATATGTTGCTTATATCTGCATCATGATAGGGCAGAAGAATCTTCGTCCGACAATAGTAGGCATGTACAATTATGTTCAGCCAATCGTGGCATCAATAGTGGGTGTTATCCTCGGAATGGATCATTTTACATTCCCGAAGGTCATAGCTGTCGTGCTGATTTTCTCCGGAGTATATTTGGTCACTATGTCGAAGGCAGCGATTGCCGATCGACGATAGGCATTATCCTAATTGAATTCGATGGGGAGTACGATGGTAGGACGGTAATCTTTTTGGAAAGCTATTCTTGGGCTTCCGTCGGCTGTATATATCACTCCGCAGCATTTAAAGTTGAGATGGTGTAAAGCCCGAAGCATGGGAGCATTGTCGGCATGAGTGTCGATGCGGATGTTGTCGATCATGGCGGCACAGTATCTTAAGCAAGCAGTCAGCATATTTCTTTGCAGTCCGCTTGAGGCAATGCGATGGATAGTGCCATATGGCCTGTCGTTGAGCCATGCGCCATTTTCAATCACTTTATAAGTTGGGTCTTCTCCGATGATGAAACTGAATACCATCAAGATATTTCCTTCCTCATCTTCTGCTATGTAGTGGCAATGGCGGGATATGTCTCTGGAAATCGTTTTTTCGTCGGGATACCCTCCGGTCCATTGCTTGAAATTGCCGTAAGAACGCATATAATATTTTGCTGACTCGTAGACTTCCATTATTCGCTCAATGTCGTTGTGGCAGCTCAGTCTTATTGAAAATGTATCATCCATAAATACAAGCTTTTTAGGAATAAACGCTAAATGTAGGGAGAATTTGTATGGATTTTTAAGAAAAAATGATTATTTTTGCAGAAAATACCGAAATATGAGACTAATGATGACGGCAGCGCTTTCGGCATTTGTCGCTTGCGGAATGAATGCTGCAGATTTCAATGAGAATTTTTGCGACAGCACGCTTAGGATTGACTATATATTTGGAGGAGGGCCGGATGGAATAAAACTGATGATGGAGTCACAGTCAAAACAGTCCGGATGGGCTGGCAGAAGAACGCGGCTTAATGAAGTTCCGGTGGCTGGCAATGGCACTATCATAGTGACTGATCCGCAGACAGGCGACACTTTGTATCGGAATCCATTTTCATCGCTCTTTCAAGAATGGATATATACCCCGGAGGCAAAGGAAAAAAATATGGGTTTCGAGAATTCCTTCCTCGTGCCGCTTCCTAAACGGGAAGCAGACATAACAGTAAGTCTTCGGGGTAACCGGCATGAGGAGATAGGAAGAATTGTGCATCGTTATCGTCCTGATGATGAACTTGTGGCATTGCGGGGTATGAATCCGATAGCGCATACGTATCTCCACAAAGGTGGCGACCCAAAGGATGCTATCGACATAGCTTTCCTTGCGGAAGGATACAGGGCGGAAGAGATGGATACGTTTATCAAAAAAGCAAAAATCATCGCCGATGAGATTCTTAGTTATGAACCATTTGCATCGAATAAAGAGAAATTCAATGTTGTGGCAGTGATGACACCATCTAATGAGAGTGGAGTAAGCGTTCCATTAAAGCAGCAATGGAAAGACACTGCGTTTGAGTCTCATTTCAGTACGTTTTATTCATCTCGCTATCTGACAACTCCGAGAGTTTGGAAACTGCATCGTTCGCTTGAAGGAATACCTTATGAACACGTGCTTGTGCTGGTCAATACTCCTGAGTATGGGGGTGGTGGAATTCATAATTGTTACCAGATTGCGACTTCAGACCACAAATTGACACTTCCGGTGGCAGTGCATGAATTCGGACACAGTTTTGGCGGACTTGCCGACGAATATTTCTACACTGAGGAGGAAGATGACACTTATCCTCTTGATATTGAGCCTTGGCAGGAGAATATCACCACTTTGGTGGACTTTGATACCAAATGGAAAGATCTTCTGACTCCAGGCGTTGAGATACCGACTCCATGGGTAGATAAAGGTGGAAAGCGTGAAGACAGAATGAAAAATGCAGAAGAGGAAGATCGGAATAAAGAAGTAGTAGTAGGCGTGTTTGAAGGAGGGGGCTACAAATCGAAAGGTGTGTATCGCCCGGTAGAAACATGCCGTATGCGTGACAATCACAACCCTACGTTCTGCCCTGTTTGCGAGAGAGCAATCAGCCGGGTCATTGAGTTTTATACCGGGAAATGATCATTCAACTCTCGCTTTCGTGAGTTGAAGGTTGATGGGGTTAGAACTTATATGTAAGCATTACATGGGTGCCAAGCTGGCGACTATCCCATTTCAAGTCGTAGATTCCGACAAGCCCGTGTGGTTCATTTATTAAGAAAAGAGACATGTCTTTATAATAGGTATGCCTTGTATATAAATCCATACCGCAGGAAAGATAAAGATTTTTGATTAGGCGATAGTTGATGCAAGCTTCCAAATGATTGAAAGTTGTCACTCCATTGTCGCCTCCTTCGATCTCTATCTCAGTTCCGTTAGGGCGAGTCATCCAAGTGTAGGATGAATTGAAATTATTCCGGGTAAAGATGTGATAAAACTGATTGGCTATTTTAATAGAGAGGTTGTCGTTTGCCATAGCCCAGTTGATACCGGCTTTTACGGAGTAGCCCGTACCCCAGCTGTAGTTTCTGTGATAGTCACGATAGAAATCGGTGGAAACGCCGGCAAGGGCAACTAAATTGAAATGGACGAAACCATCTAAAGATGAGCTTGCGTTCGGGATATACCTTACCAGGGATCCTACTCCTACTGAGGCAGGGGTTCCTAACTTATAAGGTATTGTCTCCGGAATGAGCTCATCTTTTTCTTCTCTTCTGATCGTATCGGAATCGAAGAAGTCGAAATGTTGATATAGCCCTAAATTCAGGTTGATTTTTTCTTCGTCGATGAGTTCTTTGCTCATCAATCGGCCCATTATCTCAATTCTGCTGAGAAGGGGCTGGGTCTTCATAGCTTGTGCTTCCAAAAGGAATGAAAAGTAGTCGTATGGCACTTTGGTAGTTGCTTCAAAGCGGTCGCCATATTCAAGGTTTAGCTCTGCAGTAGCTCCGACACGGAAACCATGATTGTTTAGCATATCAAGGAAACGCATTCCTACTGAAAGGTCGATGCTAATGGGAGGCAGCCCGAAGCGTCTTCCTGTTGTAGATCTTCTTTTCCACGCTTGCCCGGTGACTATTCGGGTGATTCCCCTCATTGGGTCGAGAACGAAGGCGGCGAGTTCGCGACCGAATCTTGTACCACCTGTACTGCTGTCGTCGAGCACAAGGTCAGAGGCGCGGTAGAATACTTCTCCTAATGCGGCTCCTCCGATTGGAGTTGCGATGATATCATTGGTAGAAGGATACTCACACTCCATAAACATTTCCCACATTGCACTTCCTCCGATTGCGAAGAGTTCTGACTGCCAGAAATTGAAACCATTGGAGCGTCCGGCGTTGAAGAACATGGAGCCGTTGTAGGGATGGGCAAACATGTTGGTGTTGAGATGGTCGTCGTCCCATTCAAAGCCATGCTTGAAATTTTCCTTGATAGTCTCCCAAGAAATGTAAGCATAATGTCCTTTCTGCACGTATCTGTCAAATGCCCAAAGGCTCATGTTTAGTCCGAATACCTCTGCGCCGGCTCTCCAGAAATTCTTTTTCTGGTGATATGCCATGTCGATGCTGTCAGGGATGACAGGTGTAGAGACAATATGTCGGTAAGGTACGCGATGCTTATATCCACCGCGATGCCATTTTTGCCCATATACCTGACGGTTGACATTTGTTTTCAGTGAATCAAGGAAAACGTCATACTGATTTTGAGAGAAAACGGGAATAGCAATGACGCAAGCCATTGCAAAAATAGCAAGAAGAGATATAATGCGATTATGGGTCATATGATCAGCTTGTAGAAAAAAGATTGGCATTAAAGCATTTTAATTTCTTCTTTAGATAATCCGGTTGCTTCGTTTCTTCTGTCCTTCTGTCTTAAAAATCCACATACAAGAATGCACATTTTTTTCTTGTTTTATCTATAAGCAATAATACCAATCTTTAATTGAGAGTTTTAAAGTTTGACCTTGCAGAGTGTTTTGCCGAGCCGGTGTATATAGGCTTCTATTGAATTGACTTCTTCTAATGACAATGAATCATTGGAGTTCAAACGTTGGTTATGCATATACAAATTTATTTGTTCGGCTCCTTCTTTGATAGGCTTAAGAATGGAATTAAGCTTTTCATAGATGTCTTTGGAACTCTTATCTTTTTCATAAGAAATATTTTTAGTACCTGACAGACGGATACAATCCCTAAGATAAGCTTCTTGTAGTTTCATCCAAAAACTATATGGAATTCCTAAAATCTCTTCAAGTTTCATAGCTGTTTCAGATGAAAGATTTCCTCTTGCTTTAAGCATTCTGCTAAAATTGGACGGTTTCATCCCAAGGAGCGGAGCGAAATCCTTTTTTTGAATGTCCCTTGCTTTTAACTCATCTTCTAAAATATCATATGGGTGTATAGGTGAAGAGGGAAAGAATTGATCTTGATTATTTGTCTCCATAATGTTCCGAAATTTCTAAAATATTGATTTTTATACCATTCTCAAGTTCTGTGAAAATAAGTCTGAATTTTGATTTAAATCCCAATCTTACACTGCTTCTGCCATCATAATCATATTTAAGTTGTTCATAATGAAGTGACTTCAATGTGTAGAGAATACAACAATTATCAGCTAAGGTCAGTATTTCCATTACCTTATCCAAATCTTTTCGGAGTTGCTTGTTGCTTTTCCATTTACTGTAAGGCCTACCATTAGCAGTGCCATGAAGAATGAACTCTTTTATTTCTTCATTTTCGTATTCTATAATCATGTTAGAATCATTTTCGGATGCAAAGAT
>CAMWLX010000218.1 GCA_947175225.1 uncultured Porphyromonadaceae bacterium | reverse complement strand
GTCTTAAGTCTTTAAATAGAAGCAGGCGACTTGTGGGGAGAAGAAGCTCATCTGACAATGGAGTACTCACTGCGTTCGCACCACAATCGCCTTCTTTTTGTCTTTGTCTGGGCGTAAAATTATAAAAAAATATTGATACTTGCAAATAAAAATGCTCCGCCATAGATGGCAGAGCATTACTAATCGAGTTAGATGGATTTTTCGACGTTCCAGACGAAGGCCCGGAGACCGAGCATCGGACGATCTTCATCAAGTTGATGAAGCTTTGCGAGCAATGGGTCTACTTGGCGGTCGTCGACTATCGTTATGATTGCACTGGCGAGTCCGGGCCATGCATGGCTGCCGTAGTGTGGTTCACCTTTGTGGCTACCGCGCCCTTGCACATCAGTGAAGGCTGTATAACCGCGGCAGTTGCTCTGGGTCAGTATATCCACTATCTTATCATAGTGGGCCCTGTCGAAGGCTATGAATATTGATTTCATTGTTGTTATAAGTTTTCAGTTGTAAGTTGTAAGATTGATTCATGATATATCAAGATAAAACATGATGCGTCATGATATATCATGGACAACCTGATACTTTGCGGCCTCAGCCATTATGCTTCTCTGCATGAGATTTTCTTAGGTTCTTGCGGACGTTGAGGACACCGCGGCCTGCGAAGGAGCAGTAGAGGACGGGGACGAAGAGAAGCGTGAGGATGGTAGAGAATGTCAGACCACCGATCACGGCTGTACCCATCGGCTGCCACATCTCAGCGCCCTCTCCTGATCCTACTGCCATAGGCACCATACCGAGGATGGTAGTGGCAGTCGTCATGATAACAGGACGGAGACGTGAACGACCGGCGTCAATTACCGCACGCCGTATGCTCAGACCACGTTCACGATTGAGGATAATGTAGTCGATAAGAACGATACCATTCTTCACTACAATACCGATAAGCATGATCGCTCCGATCATTGACATCACATTGAGGGTATGCCCGGTCAACCAAAGGATGAGGAAAACTCCGGAGAATGCGAAAAGCAATGAAGTCATGATAATACCGGGATAAGTGAAGCTCTCAAACTGAGCTGCCATCACAATATATACAAGTATCACGATAAGGATACCAAGCATAAGGAGATCGGAGAATGAATCTTGCTGATCCTCGTAGCTACCAGAAAGCTGAATAGAGATACCTGCCGGAAGATGCATCTGGTCAATTTGAATCTGAGCCTGCTCTACGACCTGGCTCATAGGCACGCCGTCAACCACAGCTGAAACAGTCACAAGACGTTCGCGGTCCTTACGCTCGATTGTAGGAGGAGAGAAACGCTCTACTACCTTGCCAAGTTCTTTAATACGAACCTGCCCACCTGTCGGAGTAACCACAACGATATTCTCAAGATCTTCAAGAGTAGTACGATGCTTCTTATCAAACATCACCTTGATATCATATTCCTCGCCATCTTCGCGGAACTGAGAGGCTGTGGCACCATTCACACGATTACGGAGCATCTGAGCTACGGAAGCGAGATTAAGACCATAGAGACTCAATTTTTCACGATCGAAGTCTACTTGATATTCCGGTTGGTAGTCATCACGCGAAATCATGACGTCGGCAGTGCCTTCAATTCCTATAAGAGCTTGCTTAAGCATACGAGCTACGGAGTCAGTTTCGGTGAAATTATATCCATAAATTTCAAAGTCGACTACCGACTGACCACCCATACCGGAACCACGGCCACCACCGACGTTCACTTGAGCCTTTACGAATTCGGGGAACTGCTCTTTGAGATCCTTACGCATACCATCAGCAATTTCCTTAATGCCACGCTTACGTTCAGTCTTTTTATATAAGTTGATGTTCATCGAAACAATGTGTGCACCATTGTCGCTGAGAGATGCAAATGTATTGTCGGAAGAAGCCGGACCTACAGTGAATGAGCTGACCTTTATTTCAGGATACTTCTCGCGCCAAAGAGAATCAAGGCGATGAGTAGCGTCATAAGCTCTTTCAACGCGGCTACCTATGGGAAGTTGAAGACTAACACCGAGTCGACCATTGTCTTGAGTAGGGAAGAACTCCGTGCCGACAAACCTCATCAAGAAGATTGAGCCTGCAAAGATTCCAAGGCAGACAATGACAGTCACAGTGCGGTGAGCAACTACCTTGCGCAACACTCCTGCATACCAATTGTCGAACCTGTCAAGAGCCCTTTCTATCGGACCATAGAGCTTTATGAAGAGCTGACCATGATGGTTGACACGACGGAGCCACTGAGAGCAGAGCATCGGGGTAAGAGAAAGCGCACAAGTGGTAGAGATGATCATCATGATGCAGACCATCCATCCGAGCTGGCGGAAAAGAACACCGGTCATACCTGTCACCAAAGTAAGCGGGAAGAACACTGCAATAAGTGTCAGAGTAGATGCAATAACGGAGATTGCCACCTCATTCGTACCATGAACGGCAGCCTGTTTAGGATCGGAACCACGCTCGATATGTGTAGTCACATTCTCGAGAACCACAATGGCATCGTCGACTACCATACCGATAGAAATCGAAAGCGCAGACAGAGACACGATGTTGAGCGTATTGCCCGTGGCATACAGATAGATGAACGACGCGATAAGAGATACAGGAATTGTGATCACAATGATCATAGTAGCTCTCCAACGCCCAAGGAAGAAGAATACCACAATCATCACAAAGAGAAGTGCATAAAGCACTGTCTCAACAAGAGAAGCGATAGTATTTCGGATATTGTCGGAAGTATCGACAATCACACCAAGCTTGATATCGGAAGGAAGATTCTTCTGAAGCTTAGGAAGCATCTTCATCACTTGCTCAGAAATCTGCACAGAGTTAGCACCACTCTGCTTCTGGATTACAATGATTGCGCCCTCTTTACCTCCAATATATGAGTGCTGTGTACGCTCTTCGAAGGAGTCGTCTACTTGTGCCACATCCTTAAGATAGATGATCGAACCATTGTAAGTGCCAACGGGGACATTCAGAAGTTCGGATGTCTCGTCAAACTCACCCTGAACACGCAAAGAGAATGTATTGCTGCCGATATCGAAAGCACCGCCGGGGATATTTCGGTTTTCGGCAGTGATGACACCTGCAATTCCTTCGACAGTCAGGTGGTATGCTTCCAGTTTGTTAGGGTCACAATAGATGTGAATCTCACGCTTAGGAGCACCAGAGATTGATACTGTACCCACACCGTCGATTCGGGCGAGAGGGTTGGCTACCCCATCGTCAAGAATCTTGTAGAGACCAGCCATACTCTCCTTTGCCTCCACTGAGAGGAGGCATATAGGAATCATATCTGTAGAAAACTTGAATATTATAGGGTTCTGGCAATCGTCGGGAAGCGACGAAGCCACCATGTCAAGTTTATCGCGGACATCATTGGTCAGGTCATCAATATCATAACCGTATTCAAATTCAATGGTTATGACCGACGTATTTTCACGGCTCTGAGAAGTGATATGCTTCAAATGTTCCACAGAGTTCATCACATTCTCAAGAGGCTTAGTCACATTTTGCTCTATATCCTCCGAACTTGCGCCGGGATATATCGTGATCACCATGATGGTGTTGGTATCTATATCCGGGAAGAGGTCTACCGGAAGTTTTGTAAGCGAGAAAAGACCGAGAATCACCACTGTCACGAAGCATAGAGTGGTCATAATCGGGCGCTTTACCGCTGATCCATATAAGCTCATAGTTTATTCTTTATTGAATGTATAATGCATAATTCACAATCTATTTAGCCAACTCGAATTTCAATTATGCATTATGAATTATGCATTTTTTATTTTAGGACTTGAACTTTTTTGCCGTTGGTGAGGGCATTTTGGCCTTCTACTATGACTTCCGCATTTGCGGGAACGCCTGAGATAAGTTCATAGCTTGTACCGATGCGCTGACCAAGTTGCACCTTATTATATGATACAGTTCCATCATTTTTTAGCACGTATACATAATGGTCGCCACTACCCTGCTGCTTCACGACTGCGCGATCCGGCACTACGACATGGTTGGCAGTTCCGAGCGAGATCGTGGCGCGTCCGAACATACCCGGAAGCACACGTCCGTCGGCATTCGGAAGTGTAATCTCAACTCCCACTGTGCGGCTTGCGGCATCTACAGTCGGCATCACGAGAGAGACATGGCCTTTGAACACTTCATCACCGTATGTATTGAAAGTAAGATCCACCGGCATACCCTTATTGATTTTCGAGAGTTCAGACTCATTGACGTTGATCACGACCTTCACAGGATTGATCTGTGCGACAGTGAGGATAGGTAGAGCTCCTGTCATATCCCCCGGATCATAATTGCGCTTAGTCACCACGCCACTGATAGGGGAAACCAACACAGTATTTTCGCGAGCATTTGCCAAAGTACGTTCAGCTTGAGCCACTGAGTTCTTTGCATTGATGAGTGTCATCTCCATTTGATCAACCTGTTGCTGAGTTCCGCCACCAATTTTTAGAAGCTCTACAGCACGGTCATAGTTGACCTGGGCATTGCGCAGGGCAGCCTTTGCATTGTCTACTGCCAGTTCATACTGAGTAGTGTTGACATCGTCGAGTTGGACAAGTTTTTGTCCTTTAGCTACGCGCACTCCTTCATCTACATAGATAGCCTTGATACGGTTTGCCATCATTGCCGAGATGTTGTTGATGACTTCGGGTTCAACAGAAGCGGTGTAAACTGAGAGTTGCTCTACTTCCTCTTCTCCAACTTTCAATGTCTTCACTACCGGAACGTCTTCCTTTTCGCTCTCAGAGTTTGCTTTTTCTTTGCTGCAAGCACCCAGTGCGAGAGCAAGCACAAGGGCCGAAGAAACGTATTTAAAAGTTTTCATTTTGCTATTTGAATTGCGCTGTCCTTGCCAAGAAGGAGGTCAAGTTCGCTTGTGGATACTAAATAATTGTAGATTGACTGTAAATAAGAGAGTTGGGCACTGGTGTCCGCGAGTTCGCTATCGCGCAGTTGGAGATAGGAAGCAGCACCAATCTGAAAACTCTTCAGCATGATATCGTGGGCTTTCTTTGCCTGACGCACACCCTCTTTTGAGGAATCGATCTGCTTAGCCTGACGATTGATATTGTCGAGAGCAAGATCAACTTGCATATTTAGGCTATTGATAAGATTTTCCTTTTGAAGGGCAAGTTCGTTGGCCTGCACCTTTGCTTGCTTTAGCTGATACCATTTAGTGCCGCCTGAAAAAATGGGGACTGACAGACTGACTCCGAGAGAAGAGTATGGGGAGAAATCTACATCCTTAAACATAGGGCCATTACTTAGAGAAAGCCAGTTGACATTGAAACTTGCACCGAGCGTAGGAATCCACGCAAACTTCTTCATAGTCACATTCTGGTCGGCCAACTTTTGCTGGAGTTCAAGTGAGCGGAGAGAAGAGTTGCCGGAAAGGCTCTTTGATTCCATAAGATAACCATACATATCCTTCTGCATGTCTTCCATTGTCACAGTTGGATAGAGATTAAGAGCATCATCGATACCCATCAGGACATTAAGCGAAAGCTGGCACTGCTTTACTGAGATATCGGCATCCAGCAAGGAAGGCTCAATATTCTTCACCTGCACCTCAGATCGGAGCACATCATATTCGGAAGCCGTACCCTGCTCAAACTGCTTTCTATATACTTCAGCAGTATATTTCGCGATATCGTAGTTTTGTTTGATCACATCTTTTGAAGCAATAGCGAGCATCAAGGCATAATAGGCTTTATTGACCTGATTAACGAGTTCAAGACGGCTTGAGCGAGCACTTTCAAGGTTCTGGGCAATCTGAGTGTCGGAAATTGAAATCGCCTTCCATAGCGTAGGAGCTATAATCGGGAGGGAAAGGGAAAAGCCCGTGTTCCAAGTGTTATCGGAACCCATTTTAAGTTTCGTGCTCTCTCCACCCATATTCATTCGGATGGTCTGGAGCTCGATGCTTCTTTGATAAGAAAGAGAAAAACCGATATTCGGCAATAGATTGCCGACTGTCTCCTTCTTTGAGAATTGGACTCTTTTCACCTCAAGATCTGCGATACGGATTGTAGGACTCTGACTTAGAGCAATGTCGATGCATTCTTCCCTGCTTATAGGAATGGAATCGGAATTATAGCCCAAAGCACCCAAAAAAAGAGAACCGACCTCTTGATTCTGGGCAAAGACTTGAGCGCCGAAAGCAAGCACACTTACAAGAAGCATCGCCAGTCGATGTTTTCGGATAGTCATTGCTAAAATGTCTATATT
>CAMWLX010000217.1 GCA_947175225.1 uncultured Porphyromonadaceae bacterium | reverse complement strand
ACACAAGAATGGAATCAATGCTTCATTAGCTTTTCTATACGAATGCTTCCATCGTTGAGAGTTGTTCGCTTTATGATAATTCCATTTTGTGAAGATCCTGATACTTTCCTGCCATTGATGTCAAAGTATTCTATCATAGAAGTCACAGGTCTGTTCAACTCTCCGACAGATGTTATCTCGCCTGAACTTGAGATAGTGACAATCTCACTTTCCGCACGGATGTCTCCATCAATATAGACAGCGCGAACGCCGACAGTCTCTATATCCGTGCGCTTGAATACGATGCCATGATAGTTTCCTGATGAGAATATATCATCACCGGCATTAAAGAATACCGGAATATCTGTGATTTTATCGATTCCTTCTTCTTGTAGCGACGGATATTCCTCTGCAGTGAATGTGAACAGCTCGCCATTGACAAATATATTGTAGTAAATATTATTGTCTTGAAGTATTTGTCCTTCATTATTGTCTCCGAAGATATTGAACTCAAATGCGTAGCTATAGTCGGGATCCATGATGCTTACGTCGTAGAGATCGAGGATCTCCGGGGCTATCGGTGCGAAGTCAGTGATGTCTCCTTGGGAGAAGATACGGTCTATTGCATAATATTCACATGGATATGTCGCTACATTGCCGAAATTGAATATCACATAGGAATAATCGAATCCCTCCATAATGACCGGAGTAAAGACATTTGTGTCAGGATTATAGTTTAACACTAATGGATCGTCTACCACATCAAACGAATACATGTCTTCTCCCCAGTATTCGTCGTAGTAAGATAGTCCGATACCCGCCATCATGAAGATATAATGGTTGTAATACTTGCCTAAGAATTGGTCAGACGGTATGGTAAGGGTATTATTTTCTTTGTCGAATGTGCCATAAATCACAGCATCCGGCATTCCGCTTGCCATCCCTATTATATAGGTCGTTCCATCTTTTTCTCCAATGCCGATCGGGCGAAGCACGGTGTGATCCCAACCTGTGAGCTCATCTGCAAGGATATATGAATAGTCGTATTCAATGCCTTCCGGGATTTTTGCCGGAGTTGCCTCGAAAGGAAGGAGATTGAGATACAATTCTCCATATCCTTGCCATATGCCATTGAAAGTGGCTCCAAGCATGTAGTCATCTTCCATGCTGTAGCTTCCATCTTCCTGTTTTGTGAAAATTATGCTTCGTGTCTCTTCTGAAGGAATAAAAGTGGTGTAATACTCGTCAGGATAGTCGGGTGATTCTAATTCTGCATATTCAAGTACATCCACATAAATGTCGAAGCTTTCTCCATCTATCACGGATTTGAAGAGCGGTTGTGGAAAATCAAACTTCAGTCCTTCGTCTACAACTGTTCCCTTGATGTAGGAGTCAGACTCAAGCATGCTGATTGGATTCTTTATATATACTTCGCCATTGTCAGTCCATACTCCATCATAAGCCATTCCGAAAGCTTCATCCATTGACACTTCTCCATAATCAATATAGAAACTCTGTGACGAACCAAGCATTGTGACAATATTTCCTTCCGGAGCTTCATAAATAGGGTTGAAATCACTATCATCAGCACGTGTGATCATTGTCTTGTTGATTCCGGCTCTGTCTATTACGGAAGGAGTCATCAATGCTCCAAATTTCTGTGTGGATAATCCGGAAATCCCCGGCTTGACAGCTCGATTGCTTTTTTCAGACACTCTGATGCTTGCAAATGCCGACATCGTCAGTGCTGCGGTTGTCAGGGTAAGTAACAATCTCCTCATAAGCATTATTGTATGTTTTTGGTTTTGATAATTTCGTAGTTCTTTCTGCAGATATCGATCTCAATTGCAAAAATAGACCTAAATTCTACAATAATACTTAATCTGGTTTAAGAAATTTATTAAATCTGAAAAAAACTTATAATTTTGAGTCGGTATGGCCGGTCAGGAATCTTCTTTTAAGTACGCTAAAGTATTCCGAAGTTATTCCAAGATAGGAAGCTATGATCTTCTGAGGTACTTTCTCAAGTATTACAGGACGATATTTAAGCATGGCTTCAAATCTTTCGCGGGCTGTCCCGTTGTTGATGGTACTCTCTTTAAACTCATGGCTATATAGTTCGCCGTATGCGTTATGGAGCATAAAAATGGCAAAACTGTTGTCGTTTTCTACAGTCTTCCAGAATTCTTTCTCAGGAATTCTCAGGATAGTGGAAGGGCAGCAGGTTTCCACCTGATAATAAGAAGGCCCGTGCATTACAAAAGAGTGTTTTGACTCGAAAATGGTGCCCGGCAGACCAAATCCAAAGGTTCGTTCCTTTTCCCCATCGAAATCCCATACGCGGATGATGCCATCCTTAAGAATATAGACATCAGGACACGTTTTTCCCATTTCGATGACGACATATTTGGCATCGACACGAAGCCATTCCGCCCGGGTCAGCAGTTGGTCGAGTCCCGGTCCGGACGGCAGGAAACCGACCTCTTTTTTAAGAAGGGCTCTCATTTCCTCCAAGTCTTTTTTGTCTATGTCTTTTCGATCAAAATTCATTTTATTTCAATTCCTTTTTCCCGTTTTCCCTTCATACCAGTCTATATATGCCTGATTGACCCTTCGTATTCCCCCCTGAGTAGGATAATTACCGGTGAAGTACCAATCACCGGGATGATTGGGACAAGCTTTGTGCAGACCTTCGACTGTTTGGTATACAATTTCTACCTCCATATCCAACGGCCTTACCATCTCTGCGATTCTCCGTGATATCTGATCGTCTGAGAAGTGTGAGTATATGTTCTTGACATGGTTGGTGAGTTTTTCACCTTCTTTTTTCACCACTTCTTTTTTGCAGGCGGCATAGGTAGATGCGAGGACATATTCCATTCCACGCTCTTTCAGCAGGCTTACGGCAGCTTTGAATGCGATGAATTCATCCATACGGCTCATATCGATACCATAATAATCTGGATATCTTACCTGTGGGGATGATGAGACTACGACTATTTTCTTAGGGTTCAGTCGTGCGAGCATATTCAGGATAGACTGTTTGAGTGTCGTGCCTCTTACTATGGAGTCGTCGATCACTACCAGCGAATCTATCCCCGGACGGAGGCAGCCGTAAGAAATGTCGTAGACATGAGCCGCAAGGTCGTTGCGGACATCTCCTTCTGCGATGAATGTGCGCAGCTTTATGTCTTTGATGGCGGCTTTCTCAATCCTTACCTCGGCTTCCATCACTTTCTTTATTGACTCGCGATTGAGTTTCCCGTCACTTTGGAGAGCAAGGATACGCTCTGTCTTATAGTCGTTGAGATACTCCTCGATCCCTTCCACTAATCCGTAAAATGCCACTTCTGCGGTGTTGGGTATGTATGAGAAGACCGTATGTGCTATGTTGCCCTCTACAGAGTCAACAACTTTCGGTACAAGCAACCTTCCTAATTCTTTTCGTTCCTTGTAAATTTCTGAATCACTGCCTCGTGAGAAGTATATTCTTTCGAAGCTGCATTTTGAATTAGATTCTTGAGGAAGAATACGTTCTACCGTTGGATTGCCATCTATTGATATCAATAGGGCTTCTCCCGGTTCAAGTTCCTTGATTCTCTCTTGTGGCACTCCAAACACGGTCTGAATCTGTGGACGCTCGGAAGTGGCTATTATTATCTCATCATCGATATAATAGTATGCCGGGCGAATTCCGTTGGGATCGCGGAATACGAAGACGTTGCCGGAGCCTGTGGCTCCGCAAATCACATAGCCGCCGTCCCATTCAGGAGCCGATGCCTTAAGGACGTTGCGGATGTCAAGCTCCTCTTCTATGATTTCCTCAAGATTCTTGTCTACGAAGTTCTCGGCATCGTCATTACGGTGGAGTCTGTAAAGGCGATGATTTTCTTTGTCGAGCGTGTATCCGAGCATCTCGAGCAGTATGATGGTGTCGCTGTGCAGTCGAGGATGTTGTCCTCGGCTTACTACTGACTCAAACAGCGTGTTGACATTGGTCATGTTGAAGTTGCCGCACATCAAAAGGTTGCGGCTTCTCCAGTTGTTGCGGCGAAGAAATGGATGGACATACGACATCCCGCTTTTCCCGGTGGTGGAGTATCGAAGATGCCCAAGGTATATTTCCCCTATCATAGGAGCCTCTGTCTCAGCTTCATGCGGAGTCATGCTTTCAAGGTCGACTTCCGCAAGTCGCTTCCCGATGCGGTTGAAAATTTCTTGGATGGCTTGCGTACCGAGCTCTCGTTCTCGCCATACGTATTCATGTCCCGGAGTGGCTTTTAGATTGACCACTCCGACTCCGGCTCCTTCCTGGCCGCGGTTGTGCTGTTTCTCCATCAGAAGATACAGCTTGTTGAGAGCATACGCATAGCTCCCATATTTTTCTTTATAATAGCTGATTGGCTTGCGAAGACGGATCATGGCGATGCCGCATTCATGTTTAAGTGGTTCCAAAATAGAATCTGTTTAATCTGATTTTTTACTGTAGATGGTGCTCTGAGGAGGTATCAAGCTCCTCAGAACTATAATCATTTGAATTTGTGGTCGCAGTAGCGGCAGCGCAGTGAGCCGTCGGCAGCCCTATAGGCGCGGCGTGGAGATTTTTCGTTGCGTGTGATGCACTTTTTATTTTCGCAACGCAAATTGTCGGGAACCTCTATCTCTTCCTGCTTTGGCATCTCGTGTTTTGGATCATCTTTCCAGTCGAGAAGACTCAAGATAAGAGCCATACGCACAAATTTTCCGTTTTCAACTTGGCGGAAGTAGGCTGCCCTTGGGTCAGCATCAACCTCCTCAAGGATTTCATTTACGCGGGGAAGTGGGTGAAGCACTGCCATCTTCTCTTTAGCGAGTTTCATTTTCTCACAATCAAGCACAAATGAATCCTTCACAGCTTCATATTCATCTTCATCGAGGAAACGCTCTTTCTGCACTCGGGTCATATATAGCACATCGAGTTCCGGCATTGCCTCCTCAAGTGTGTCTACTTCTTTGTATTCGAGTCCGAGGCGGTCGCATACGTCTTGCTTTATATAGTCAGGAAGCCGAAGCTGAGGAGGAGCAATAAGCACAATCTTAATCCCTTTTTGGCGTGACAGCGCTTTGATGAGGCTATGGACGGTGCGTCCGAATCGGAGGTCTCCGCAGAATCCGATAGTCAGATTGTCAAGTCGTCCCAATTCACGGGTGATCGTCAGCAGGTCGGTGAGTGTTTGGGTAGGATGGGCATGGCTGCCGTCGCCGGCATTGATGATGGGCACGCGGCTCACTTCAGTGGCGGCAAGCTGAGCCCCCTCTAAGAAATGTCGCATGGCGATAATGTCGGCAAAATTCTCTACCACGCGGACCGTATCACGCACTGTCTCACCCTTACTTACCGAACTGCTTGCAGCATCAGCAAAACCGAGCACGTTGCCCCCAAGTTCCATCATAGCGGCTGTAAAGCTCAGGCGCGTTCTTGTAGAGGGTTCGTAGAAAAGGGTGGCAAGTTTTTTGCCTTTACACTTTTCTGAGTATTTTGCCCTATTGGCGATGATGTCGAGAGCAAGATTTATTATTTCTTGGGTTTCTTCTACCGTAAGGTCGGTAGGATCAATAAGATGTTTCATCGTCCAAAAGAATTTATGCTTCCATCCATGATGTGTCGCTTGGATTGTCGCGGAATTTGAGGATACGGTTTTTCCAGACCGGTTCGATGTAGCCTTCTTCGGCTGCCACTTCTACAAGTGTGTCAAGATTAGAGAGAGAATGGTTTGTGACATTTGCTGCTGCAAGGCGATCGGTGGCTTTCTTCATTCCATAAGTGAATATTGACACGATGCCTAATACATCGGCTCCTTCCTCGCGAAGAGCTTCAACAACCTCAATGCAGCTGCCTCCGGTAGAGATAAGATCCTCAACTACTACCACCTTTGTCCCGGGTTCGCACTTGCCTTCGATGCGGTTGCCACGGCCATGATCTTTTGCTCCGCCACGTACATAACCCATCGGTTTGTTGAGAAGCCATGCAGTGATGGCAGCATGAGCTATGCCGGCAGTAGATGTGCCCATAAGCGATTCAGCTTCGGGATAATATTTTGTGATCAGTTCTGCAAGACCCTCTTCGATGTCTTTTCTTACTTCGGGATAAGAGAGAGTCAAACGGTTGTCGCAATACATTGGGCTCTTGATGCCGGAGGCCCATGTGAATAGTTCTTCAGGACGGAGAAATACCGCGCCTACACTCAGCAGATCTTTAGCTATTTTCTTTTCCATGATTATCATTGTGTTATAAGATTTATAAAATTTATAAGTCTTATAAGC
>CAMWLX010000216.1 GCA_947175225.1 uncultured Porphyromonadaceae bacterium | reverse complement strand
GAGTTGGCGCGGAGATGTGTTCAGATTTGTGTTCAAAGTAAAAGAAAAAGCAGCTACGACTATTATCGTAACTGCTTGATTTCTGATTTGTGGTCCCACTTGGGAAACTCCACTTTTGTTATATCCTAAAAATCAATTCTTTATCAGAATGTCTTTCAGAACCTCCAACATTTGCTCCTACGGCGCATTGCATCGCTTTTCATCGCTCTGCTCCGCTAAGACCATCGGAATTAACCCTGTTGTTGCCCGCAAGTTCTCTCACTTGCCATCTGCAAATATAACGTAGCACTAATGGAGATTAGTATTATAACTGAAATTATAATATATTCAATGCAATTTGAATGAAATCTTCAATACTTTTCCCTGGTATTGACATTCCTCCTTCATAAGGAGTAGGAAGAGAATATCGCCCTTTTGCAGCACCATTCAACGCATAATCATAGCCGTTTATAGTAACGACACACCAGTGTTTCCCTCTACGCTCGACTACCACTTTATCTACATAAAAAGGCCAGTCTCCATTATACTGTCTTTTTGTAATGCGTTTGTGTTTATAATTGGGATTAAAACGTCTTCTAAAATAATCTCGAATAGTTCGTTTATGCTTAACGATGTCCATTCGATTGAATTTAGTAGTTGACTTCCTATAATCTTGATGTCCTATATCATCCTCTTTCCAAGTTGCATAATCGTAAAGAAAGTTGGCCAATTGCTTACCTAATAACCCTAATGTGCCAAATGAAATTTGACGCCCTAAACAGGTTAGTAATCTTTCACAATTTGCAATTATTACTCTGTTTATTTCCGGAAATACTTCATCAGCAGTATCTGGATTGAGTAGTCTACTTATTTGTTTATAGTCAAGAGGTCTTATTTTTGATTCTAAATTACTCCATCTTTCTTTCGGATTTTTCCCTAATCTGGGATTGGAGGTAATTAAGTTAAAATTATAGTATCTTGCTTGTTGCCCAAAGTCTGATAATATATCAATTATTTCTCTGATCAAGGATTTTTTAGAGAATATAAAGTCCCAGTCTTCCTCAAAAATAGGTGGCGTATATTTTATATAGTATTTATATATGATCTCATCAAAAAGTTTTATCAAATCATGGCCTAAATTCTTTAATATTTTGTAATCTGGAAGCTTCTTATTGTGCTGAAAGTAGCCAATACATATATAGGCTTTGAATAATCTTTCAAAGCCCTGAGACAGCAATTGAAAGGGTAGAAAATAGAAATCATTACCCATATTAATATTTTGCAACTCTCCAAATCCTAATTGGAGTAACTTATGGGATGTTTCAAATTCTTCAATTAAGGCAACGCTCTTATCGAATGATATTTCACTCATTTTTTATTTATAAATTGGTATATTCATGACAAATTTCCCCTCTTATTTATGTGACTTTTTAGTGACATCATTGATAATCCATTCACCAGCCTTGGTTGAACCTTTACGGGAGAGCAGTCCGGATTTCTGAAGACGATTCGTGACTTTCTGAACTCCTCTTTTCGTCATGTTTAGGTATTCAGCCATTTTGTCTAATGTCATCCTACTATTAAACTTTAAAAGCATCATTACCTGATTATCTGATGAACCATTAAAAAATTCTGGTGAACTCAAAATGGTTTCAAGTGAACTTTCTGATGAACTTTTATCTATCTTATGGTGAACTATATCATTTTCTGATGAACTTTCCAATGAACTAATGGGTGCCGGATCGGTACTTGGTCGGTTGTTGAGCGGTTCATCCTCTTGCTTGGTCAATGGTTGAGCGGTCTGAGAGTCCAACTTGGTCGGTCGTTTGAAGGTGACGTAGACGAAGCCGCCGTCCCAACGCCATGTTGGATCTTCGACTCCTTGTTCACGGCATGCTTCGATAATGCGGTGGATGCCGCTCCCCCAACTCTCAAGGAAGGTTGAGCGGTAAAGAGCCTGCGCCATATTTCGATTATAGGGGTATGACTCATGCGAGTCTTTTATCTTCTCTATCGGAATTTGGGGTGGAAACATGCCGGGGTTGGCAATCTCCACGCGGTCGTCATAGACGGCGATACTGATTGTAAGGTTCTGTTTCTCCCATTGCCGATGACACAAGGCATTGATCAGTGCTTCTCTTAATGCTTTGACAGGCACTTCAAGTCGCTCCTCTCTCATCAGGCTTCTATTCGTTACCTTGCCGCTGAGATTAAGATGCTTGAAAAAGAATGCCATGCCTGCGTCAAGAAGATCGAAGAAATTACCTTCCACACGTTGATTGTCGATGAATTCAAGCTTATTGTTGCCGAGGAAACGAGCCAACCTTAATTGGAAATTGTCGTAGGGATAGATGTTATTCGAGAAAAGCATAGCAGCTCCGTTGGTCGGCACACCATTGACCATAAGTTTCCACTTTGCCAACGTATCCTCAACAGGAGCCGACAATGCCGATTCCGGGATTCGTCCACCTTCCACTCCAAGACGGATGCAACCAAGAATTCTGTCGCGATTCAGATCGGAAAAGCTTACACCTTTAGCCGGGAACGTCTCCCAAGCGTAAGACTGCGGCTCGTATGCCCTAAGACGATCCTCATACATATCGCGAGGCATAATCTTAGTTGTACTTTCAAGTTTGTAGTAAGGTCTGCCTCTAAATGTATATGGACGGTCTCCCCATTTCCAACCATCGAAATGGAATGCTATCACTTTGTTGCCGGGATGCTCCGGGACATCAACGTATATCGGCTGTATATCATAAGCAGGCTCAATACCCGCCAATGCCTGCGAAATGTCCCTCTTCGTCGCGTCCGTCACTTCCTGTCCGACTATCTTCAGTGACTTGGGCGTAATGCCGAAAATCAGCCAACCGCCATCGGTATTCAGAAACGCGCACGCCGCATGCATACCGTCCTTCAACTCGCCGGTACTTTTCTTCAGCTCCAGAGTTCTCGACTCATCCGAAGCAATCAGTGTCCTTATATCGTCAATAGTCATACGAACCATCATAAATATTATTCTTCGTTGCTATAGTATATCTTATAAAACGTACCTTTTGCGTCTATGCCTTTTTCAATATTATCTGAATTTCCATTTATTGTTATTTGAATTTTTTTATCAAGGTTTATAGTTCTTTTATAGGATCGTTGTTGTTTCTTAAATGCCGAATCTGAAAGCATAAATTCATTTTCGATATTAATATTTCTTGTAGATTCATACTCTTCTTTATAGCTTCTGAACTTCATTACCATATCAGGATTGGCTATAACTTCCTTTTCAAAATCATCAATATTAAAGGAGTCATTTTCTTTAAAATATTGTAATGATTTGTTCAATAAATCTACTTGTTCTTTTTTCGAGATCTCATCTGATCGTGATAATCCTTTCGTAACAAAAGATTTTGTCAATGACATAACATTTTCAGTGCTCGAATATGAGTCTTTTATTTGCTTAACATGCAAGAAATCCTCAATCCAATACTTTGCCTGATTGCCTTTGTTTGTGTTGTCAATAACGGCTACAATGTATCCGGTCTCCTTATTTTTATTGAAAATTAAGCAGCCCTTGTCAAGTTTTTTTAAATCTACACCCTCATCTTTTGTTATATTGACATTATTATCCTTGACACTTGATTTTAGAAATACCTGTTTGCTCTCAGTCTTAAATAAGCCTAATACATCTATTTCTTCTCCATCAAATGTTGTCTCCTTAAAATATACAACATAAAATTCTCCTACTTTAATATTAGGATAAATACTTTCATTGTAAAGATGTTTGGCTAAATTTATCGATTCTGAGTATAGAGAATCCGGATTGTTGAAAATCTCCGAGACGAAGGAATATACTTCATTGAGATTTAAACTACTATCATGAAACAACTGATAGTATTCATCCGATGAAAAAGAGCCTAGAAAATAATTAGTCAGAATCTTGTTTAAATCTTTAGATATCGACAAACAGGCACTCGACAACACACAGCCGTCATCAGCAATCTTATTCCCTACTATATGGACAGCCAACCCTGTTACAAAAGAATTAATAAAGTTTGCTCTCATGACATGCCCTTATTTTTCAGATACTCTAAATAATTAGCATATACTGCAGATTTATGCTTATCCATTTCAATCAGAAGTTTTGTTTTCAAGTCTTTCCTTTCTCTATGATTGAGAGAATTATTTGGAGTCAAAGATTTGATATTAACTTCAAATTCCGCTGCATTTCCTTTTGAACTGAAGTCAGGAAAACCGAAACAGATACAAACACTCCCTTTTTGTCCATGATAATTGTATTCAAAAGAAGCATCTATACTCCATACCTCTATATTACGATAGAACTTTTCTTCTCTCATGAAGGTCTTTTTATTAAGAGACTTACCAGAAATTATAATGCGTTGTACATCTTCCATCCACAATATTTCTTCTGGCAATGCGCAATCATCTTGAGGCTTGAGAGAAATATCTTGTATATCTATAAATGTAAATATTGAACTATTCTCAATTTTAGTAGTTAAGCGAAAGAAAAAAGCAAATCTTGTTGAATTAGAAAATTGAGAGAATAGAATCCTTTGCGGAGTTGCATTCTCTTTAAGCAATCCCTTGGCTTTATATTGTTTTATTTGAGCATTAACAATGTGTTCAGCGAGATCTTTTGTCTCTGAGGATGTATGGGTTATCCTAATAGTCCCTTTGCCGTTATCATTAATTATTTCCACACTACCACAGAACTCATTGGTTTGTTCATACCATGATTTGTTTAGATCGTGTCGTATAATTTTAAATGTAGCCCTTATATGATTAGGATTGCGACTATCTTGTATGAATGATATTGGATGAGCAAGTTCGCAAGTTGGCAAGTGCTTCGTTAAATAGCTTTCAACATCAACATTCATCATATCCGGTTGAAACAAAATTGAATCAATCGGAAAAGTAATGTCACGTGAGATTTTCTTTTCATTATCTTCCTTACGAGAGAATGCTTCACGAATTTTATCAAACTCGAAGGGCGAAAGTAGTAAGGTTTGTAATATGGGTACAATGTAGTCTTTGTCTGAGCTTAGAACAAATATTCCACGTTCTTTAAGTATGCTGCGTAATTCATGCGCTGATATGAATCTTTGATTGGCGAATCCACGTAAGGCTTCCCCAAATGGTAGGAATTTATCTATATCTTTGTGCTCTATCTGCATAGCTCAAAAAATATTAAAGGTGTCTGTATAATTTATGACTGAAACCGTCTTTGTGAAATCACTATCATCAAATCCCATTTTGGCTTGATTAACAGTGTTTTCATGAATTAGAGAATTATAGTCCGGAAATCCAATTATAATCTGTCCAGATAAATTTGTTGAAATATCTTTTGCTAATCCAATAAGACGCATAAAAGAATCTTTTTCAAATTTTTCTATAGTAGCAAGCATAAAGCAAGTCTCGTTACGATTATTCTTTTTTTCCATTTTAAATGGTAGAATACTTGAGTTTAAGTATTCCACAGGAAGAATAGTGCCCGTATTATTTCGATTGCATGGATTTATATTTCGCCCGGTAGAAGGATAGTAGAATGAATAATTATATTCATTTTGTGATTTCAAGTATTGTATTACTTTTAGTATAAACCCTGCTCGCTTATTATCAACAATATATATTGTTCTATCTCCTACTCTATCAAATTTTGCAGAAGTTACCTTGCTTATTAAATCGTCATCACTGTCTGACTGATTATTAAGCCAAAAGAGCACACCGATATCATTCACAGATTGGCAATTGAAATTTCTTTGCGTTTCGTATTTTTGAGGGGAATTCGCGTAGCACTCAACCTGATTAATGAGATCAGTAACAAACCATTTAAATTGTTTCGTCGGGCTGTTAGGATATTTTTCTGTTTTGTACTTGGATGATATAATAATATTATTCAGCAAACCATCAACTAAAGGATTTCTATATGAATAAAGGAAGTCTATACCATGAGTATGCACAGGCTTATCCTTATCATTCAAGTGCTCTCCATTTACACAAAGACAATCAATCTGAACACCCTTTGCAAGAGTATTCCAGCCTATTAGGGATAGAAATTTTTCGACAACATTCTCGCCATATTCACCTATTTTTTTTGACCATTCTCCCATGATACCGATATTATTTAAAGATTAATGACTTCTTTTACAATCTGGAGCATTTTCTTATTGTTGAGCTGAGTACGGAAGTGTACATTATAGCCTTGGTCTGAAAGGTTCTTGAAGAAAATCTCAGCACACTTGATTTTTGCTGCTTCGGCACCTCGCAAAGTAGATTTGTTCTCAACATCCTTGGTTT
>CAMWLX010000215.1 GCA_947175225.1 uncultured Porphyromonadaceae bacterium | reverse complement strand
CCTATGAATAAAAAAATCCTCCGATACTCTTATATGGAACGGGCAGGGGGCGAACGGGAAATGACACAAAAAAAGCCCTCAAATCTTTGCAGACTTGAGGGCGAATTTCCGGGATGTTACAAATGTATTGATTTCAGCACATTCATTTACTGATATTGAATCCGAGTTTTAGGATTAACTTCAAGGTTCCGATGGATGTATTGTGGTCGTACTCTTTCTCCTCCTCCGGCAGTTCCTCGTATGGAACCAAACAGGGATGAGTTTTGAGTTCATCATTGCGTTGCTCACCATACGTCCATCCTTGTGCAATGCGTGTCTCTGCCCATACCTCATGTACGTTTTTCGACATCTGTTCCACCAGTTGTTCCAGCTCTTCGGGCAGTTTGACATCTGTCGTGTCAATGGGCTGCGGTGTGTACTTCTCTGTTTTCATGAATTTATGTCCTTAAAGATTGATAACAATGATAGAGAGTCTTCATTGTTTTAAAGTCTATCATCTTCAAATGTTTTATTTTTGATATGTTTTCCCGTAATCTCTTCCAAGAAATCGTTTCGCATAATCATTAGCAGTTCATGGGTGTATAAGAAGATATTGCTTTCTATTATTCTATATAAATTGCCCTAACAGATCGTCCGAGGTTCTTGCTACCAAATTCAATGTTTCTCTCATTGGCTCCTATAATCAACTCTTTAGCTTGTGATGAGTCTTTTGGATGACCTTCACCGATCCAATAATAACCAAATTGCTTACAATAGATGAGGCCATTACGTTTCATACAACCAGCTGCAGGTAGGAACATAGATTTCCCATTGGGACCAGTTATAAGATAACCAACATGCCCATTCTCGTTTTTCCAATCCCAATTACATTTTTCTATTAATTCAGTTATTTGTTTTTCAGATGGTAGTCTATAATGATCTCCTAATATCATTAATGCGGTATCATAAGATGTCCCAATAATGTTTTCGCGAGTTTCAAATGATTGTGACCGCCATCCTGGCATAGTGTTCCCCCATGCATATAGTGCCCCATCATCATATTCGTATTCAGCTCCAATATTACGAGTGTACCATATTGTACCACTTGGTAGTCCTAAATCAACAGTATTTGTTTTCTTCATAGGTGGTGATCCTATCGGAAATAATTTACATATTAATAATATGATTAAAGGAACTAAGTATATAAATATAGATCGGGGCCATGCTCTCCGTTTATGCAGAAATCTATTTTTAAGATTTTCGTAAGCTTCATTAAAGTTATTATTGTTCAAATATAAAGCATTTCTTCTAGCAACATCAGCAATATCAATAGGTAAATTATGGGGAAAACGGCACTCGTCAGATAAAAATATAGGAACGACATTTTTAGTCATCCTTAATGCATGTGCAAGTTCAATTCGTAGCATATCTTTATTTTGGTCAAAGTTTGGATCAAGACAGCGGTCAAAAGTATGTTCGTCTACAATTAGAATAAAGTCTTTACATTCGTTGATTTTATCTATCAATTGGGTATCAACATTGCCACACCCCAAAGCATTTATGTCAAGAAATACTTTGTAGCCATTTTGGGACAAGCTATTTTTTAACTTACATGCTATATCGCTACCACCATTACGACGATAACTTATAAAAATATCATATCTCATAGTTTTTCTTTTTTATAATATTAAATCCTAATTTTTTCACCAATTTAATGGTATCAAGTGCCATTAGGCGGTCATACTCCTTTTCATTGTCAGACAGGGCGGAGTAGGGAATAAGGTCCGGATGCTTCTTTTGAGCATCATTTCGCTCTGTACCGTATGTCCAGCCTTCCTTGATTCTGGTTGCAGCCCAGACTTCGTGGGCGTTTTCTGCAATAGCTTCTCGCAGTTCCTGCAATTCATCGGTAAGCACGATGTCATCGAGGTTGATAGGTTGTGGCTCATAGTCTTCAACAGATAGGAGGACACGAACCATATAGTTCTGCGACTCCTTCCATGCAGCTTTGAATAGAGGATAGAATATAGTACAATGAGTTTTCTCTTGTGGGTCGAATATTGTTATAGTGTCTTCTTCGATAGCTGTTACGACTACGGCATGATTGGGAGCATCTTCCATATCTTCTCGGCCTTCATAAAGTTTGTCACTGTCCACTACAACAAGTACATCGTTATCAAGCGACAAAGCCTTGCGTATGTCCTCAATAGAGGCATCATATTTACGTGTTACCATCAAATCGTAGTGTGTTAATAACTGGCCGATAGAATGCAGTGGGGAACCTTTTGGAGTTAGCCAACGATTGCTTTGCGCTGTTTCAAGCAAATCCCGCTCTTCAAAAGGAATCCCACGACGGTGCAGGATGTATGCCTCACACAAAACACTACAGATATTATTACCACATTCTGCAGCCAACTGCATCATTGGAAGAACATCATAATCTCGACTTTCTGTTTCATCGATACTTAATGCTACTTCAAGTGTTTCGTGTAGTTCCGCATCATCCTGTAGCGCATTCAAAACTTCTAAAGTTTCAGTTTCGTTGGTATTGCCGTCAAGGTAGGCCGCTAACAACTCGTCGGATATATACTTATCATTTGCCATATTCTTTAATGTCTTTAAGGGCGACCCGGGTCAGTTGAGCCATTGCGCGTCGTTTGATATTATATAAGTTTGCCATTGTGATATTCATCTCTCTTGCTAATTGCTCCGGCTCCCAATCGTCTATGATGAGGCATTTTATTACATAGACATATCTCTTGTTGGGCATCTGAGCAAACAACCGTTGCAAGTCATCAGTTGCCGAGAACTCTGTTCCTTCTGTCGCAACTATAGTCTGTTTATCATAAGGATGCTCATGCGAGGAACCTTCTATCAATTTACCTCTTTTCCTGATGAAAAACCGAATAGCTAAAACTTTCAGCCATTGATATATTGTACAACGAAACCCGAATCCGCGTAGTTTAGCTGCATCGTCTTCCATGAGATAGACATATAACTCGTTTACAAACTCGTTATAGTCCACCTCATAGTCAAAGATTTTCTGAATGATGCTACGGAACAACGGTCGGCATTTGACAAAGAAAAACTCCTCCGTCACCCGATTGTTCCGAGTAATCAGCCCTTGTATGATCTCTTGGTCAGTCATTTGAAGTAAGTCTGTTTCAAAGTTGTTTCCACTACACCGAAGTCAAATAGTTTGAAATCGACAGGATATCCTGCGGTGTTAGATTCATTATCCAAATCTTCCCATGGCTTCAGACAATTATGTTGCCTTGTCAATTCATTGCACTTATGTTCACTTTCATTGGTTTTATATCCCATCATCTCATGGGCCGCATTCCAACGCAAATGTTCCAGCATGGCCATGTTGAGCATTAACCTATTCTCTTTGTGTGTCAGTTGTGTGTAACGTATCTTTTGTTGTTGTCCGTTTCTCTCACTACGGCACTGTCCGTTAGAAGTGACTGACAATATTCTGCTTGTCAGTTCTCTTAGATCGTCCTCACTGCCTAAAGCTCTTTCCAGCACCTTTAGTTTGGTGTTGGCATGCAACGCGTTCGAACGATCCTGACTTTCCTTACGGCGTAGTTTACTCATTCGTTCCCACTTTGTCCCTTTGTTTGAAAGGAGTGTATCATTACGCCTCTTCTCCCAATCGCCCTCATCATTGTTCGGATCTATTTGTAGACTGCGATATGCTTCATAATACTCACGTCCGTTCTCTTCGTATTGATCTTTTACCACAAGTTCATAGGTGTAAATCTCCTGATTCTGACCAAACAGCCTTATCTTCCGGTCTGCACTTGCCTTTACGTCAAGGCGGTCATTGTAGTATTCTGCAATATCTTTAAGATGCTTGAAAGTACCTTTCTCGTAAGCTCGCACGTATATGCAGAATTTGTCAAGGTTAGCGCGGTGCAATCTGACATAGCGCAGTATTTCTACTGCTACTGTCATGTTGAGCTCATCATCGCCTATGGCAACAACGACATAGTTCAGTTTCTTTGCTATAGGGGCAAGTACTTTGTCGTAGAACTCCATGGAACGATAATCGCATTTATAGAAGTTTATGGAAGCGGTGGTATTGTCTTTTGACTTTTTACATGAGACGCTAGGCTTGGAAGATATAAACTGCCCTTCCAAATTCTCTATACAGTTATCCACAACGTGACAGAAAAACGGACTGCGGAAAGAAAACGTGGCGGAAGACTTGCTATCAACAAAGGCTCCGAATTCGTATAAGAATTGTACGGCTTCTTGCCCTGTCTCGCCAAAACCTACTACTAGACCGGTAAAAGGAGATGTAACCGTACCGGGGTTTTCCTCGCTCATTGTAGCTATATCTACGAAACTTACCGGATGATTCTCTACATTCCTTTTTAGATGTTCTACAGCCAAATAGGATGAATCTAAAAGCCTTACTTCTATTTTCTTTTCCAACCCCATATCTTCAATAATCCGGTTTACCCCATCACGTCGGGCATGGCAGTAGATTGTTGTCGGATATTTCACCTCATTTATGGTTGCATCCTTGACAATTTTAGATGTGGCCCTTACATTGCTATCCCTATCTTCGGAAAGGAAAAATAGATGCAATTGTGCATTTTCTACTTTCGAAAGATTTATCAGCATCTTTTTAACACTATTCAGCCCTACGCAGTCCCAGACATTGACTGTACTTTGTGAGGATCTCTCATCCAACTCAAGACTGCACACGCCACAACTGGCTATTGCAAGAGCATGCCGCTCGTCTTCATGGGCATCTATGAATGTCTTGCGTCTGTGGGTCAGCATACAGAGGATATTCTTCCACCCGTCTGTCTTATCTTCATCTTGTTCGTCCTCTCCTGTCAGACTGTTTTCTATAAACACAATGATGGATGAATCATCTTTTTTATAGATATCATCCGCCAATAGTTTGGAGGCATCGTTCAGACCGAAGAATACATACAAATGGTTTTGTTTATTGTCTATTCTGATATGTCGGATGTGCAGATAGGCCATCAAACGTGACAGAACAAGAGTCATAATTAGTAGTGCCGTACAAAGGATTGCTGCAAAACTGGTACATGCTATCATGCCTTTCAATACGTCGTGCCCCTGTATGGCATCCAAAATATTACTATCAATATTCATAAGGAACAGATTCAGGGATGCGATGGCAGAGCGTAGCAAAACTTCTGCACCGACATGTGGCTGATGGGCTATGCCGATAGCTACAAAATATATTACCCATCCGCAAGCCCATATCCACACCATTGTTTTGGCCAAAAGTATAAGGTTGCGTTGGCGTCGGAAAGTCTCAGGTATGATTGCATCTTCTTTCTGTATTTTATTACGGAGATATATGCGTTTGGCAGCGGTGCTTATGATAGCAATAGTAGAGCTAATAGCCAAAGCTACCGGTAGAGCAAACCAAAAGCCATATTGTTGGGTAGTCTGTGGAATACAGCCTCCAACAAATATAAAAGCCAGTGCTGTAATGATGATAACTATCTTTTCCGACATATACCTGCACTTGAACCACTCCAATAGATGATGTCCTTTTTGCCAGAGAGCAATGGTTAAAAACAAATCAAAAGCTAACCAAAGCCCAAAAGTCCGATCTAAAAATGTAGAAGTGATAAATCCCCACAAATCACCTTTTGTGGCAGCTTCGTCTATGAGAACTGCCTCCTGAATGAGAATTGTCTGTTTGCAGGAGGTGAGCAGAAGGCAGTTTATGATAAAGCAACTAAGAATTAACCTTGTTCTCTGTTTCATTTTGTTTCGGATATTGTATCTTTAATTGATTCTCTAAAAATGAAATATAGTCATTTATCGCTTGTTCATTCACTTTTAGCCGATTTTTGTCTTTGTCAATCCGTTTACCATCTTCGTCTACCATGTATGGTGTTCCTTGTTTCTCTTTGAAGTTTAGTAATTTGTCGAGCAACTCCGTTTCATGTTTGTAATTGCGGTCTTCCTCTTCCCATATTCTCTTTCTATGTTCTGAACAGCATGCAGAAATAGTGGCAATAATTCTTATAAAGATATATCCAACTACAAAGATAATGGTAATCGTAATGATTGTACATGAAATCTGTTTGGCGATCTCCACATCAGCCCAGTTGGTTGCCGTCTCATTGATACAGGTTTGGCAAGTACCAGACATATTCATCATTTTCACAATAATGCTATCGCTCATTGCGATAGTGTCGTTTGGATTCAAAATAAATGTATTCATATGTATTATAATTTTGTGTTATTTCTAAATATTATGCCTATCATTATTGAATGACAAATAAAATATCATATACTCTCTGTTC
>CAMWLX010000214.1 GCA_947175225.1 uncultured Porphyromonadaceae bacterium | reverse complement strand
GGGAGCTTAGGGGCACTTAGGGAGCTTAGGGGCACTTAGGGAGCTTAGGGGCACTAAGGGCATTAGGGGCACTAAGGGTATTAGGGGAGCTTAGGGTATTAGGGAAGCTTAGGGTATTAGGGGAGCTTAGGGAGTTAGGGATCCTACGGGATTTTGGGCTATGGGCGAGTCAGTTCGTAGAAGGCTATGGCTGAGGCTGCTGCTACATTTAGCGAATCAACTTCATGATGCATTGGAATCTTGACTACGTAGTCGGCACTGTCGATGGTATCTAAGGGAAGCCCCTCCCCTTCTGTGCCCATTATTATGGCAAGTTTTGGCTCTTGCTTTAGGATTGGGTCGGTAATATCCACGGAATTATTGCGAAGAGCCATAGCTACTGTCTTAAATCCGCATGCCTTCAACTGCTCAAGCCCTCCTTCCAATCGAGTCCAGGGAATAAGAAATGTGGATCCCATCGACACTCTTACAGCTCGCCTATTGAGGGGATCGCATGCCGTAGGTCCCATTAAGACAGCATCCATGCCGAGGGCTGCCGCTGATCGGAAAATCGAGCCTATATTTGTAGTGTCACTGACATCATCGACCACCACTACCCTCTTCGCTTTGGCACATAGCTCTTTTACAGAGGGAAGAGCCGGCCGACGCATCGCACAAAGGACTCCTCGTGTCAGCGTATAGCCAGTGATTGCGGCAAGGACATCGCGGGAACCAGTATATATAGGAATATTGGGGATACGGGCAATAATGTCGGAAGCATCCCCCTCAATGTGGCGACGTTCGCATAGGAGAGCGACAGGAATCAAACCGGCATTAAGGGCGACTCGGATCACTTTTGGGCTCTCAGCTATAAAAAGACCTTGGTCGGGATGAAGAGAATTGCGGAGCTGAGCTTCGGTCAGCCCCGCAAAAATCTTTATCCGAGGATCGTCAGTGGAAGTGATCTCGATTGGATTCATTACATGAGTTTTTTGTAGCGGATACGATGTGGAGTCTCTGCATCGATTCCATCGCGTTTCTTACGGAATTCCTCATAGTCGGAGTAGCCACCTTCATAGAAAGTGATCTTTGAGTCGCCTTCGAAAGCAAGGATATGAGTTGCTATACGGTCGAGGAACCATCGGTCGTGGCTGATGACAACGGCACAGCCAGCGAAATTTTCAAGACCTTCCTCAAGAGCACGAAGAGTATTCACGTCGATATCATTGGTAGGTTCGTCAAGAAGCAAGACATTGCCCTCTTCCTTAAGCGCCATTGCAAGATGGAGTCGATTGCGCTCACCACCGGAAAGAACACCGATCTTCTTCTCTTGATCGGCACCGGTGAAATTAAACTTAGAGAGATAAGCACGAGCATTCATATCGCGACCACCCATACGGAAAGATTCTACGCCTTGGGAGATCACTTCATAGACACTCTTTTCCGAGTCAAGATCCTTGTGTGACTGATCGACATAGGCAATCTTCACAGTATCGCCTACTTCAAAATCACCGGCATCCTGCTTCTCGAGACCCATAATCAGACGGAAAAGAGTAGTCTTACCTGCACCATTAGGACCGATCACGCCGACAATGCCATTTGGAGGGAGCATGAAATTGAGGTCTTCAAATAGATTCTTCTCTCCAAAAGCCTTTGCCACATGATTTGCAAGGATGACCTTATTGCCAAGACGCGGACCATTAGGAATGAATATCTCGAGTTTCTCCTCACGCTGCTTCTGGTCTTCATTAAGGAGTCGGTCGTAGCTTGCGAGGCGGGCCTTACCCTTAGCCTGACGAGCCTTTGGAGCCATGCGTACCCATTCCAGCTCACGCTCAAGAGTCTTACGACGCTTACTTGCCTGCTTCTCTTCCTGAGCCATACGCTTAGTCTTCTGGTCGAGCCAAGAAGAATAGTTACCTTTCCAAGGGATACCTTCGCCACGGTCGAGTTCGAGAATCCAACCTGCGACATGGTCGAGGAAGTAACGGTCGTGAGTTACTGCAATGACCGTACCGGGGTATTGCTGGAGATGCTGCTCAAGCCAATCTATAGACTCAGCATCGAGGTGGTTGGTAGGCTCGTCGAGCAGAAGAACGTCCGGTTGCTGAAGGAGAAGACGGCAAAGAGCCACACGACGACGTTCACCACCGGAGAGCTGGCTGATCGGTTGATCGTCTGGGGGGCAACGGAGAGCATCCATTGCACGCTCCAGTTTATTATCAATATTCCATGCATCAGCAGCATCGAGTTTGTCTTGCAACTGCGCCTGCCTCTCCATGAGTTTATCCATTTTCTCAGGGTCTTCAAGCACCTCCGGATCGCAGAAAGCGTTGTTGACCTCTTCATATTCTGCCAGGAGATCCATAATGGGCTTAACACCTTCTTCCACCACTTGACGCACAGTCTTATCCGGATCGAGTTTCGGGTCCTGCTCCAAGTATCCTACTGAATATCCGGGAGAGAAAACCACTTCACCCTGAAAATTTTTATCGATTCCTGCGATAATCTTCATTAATGTAGACTTGCCGCTACCATTGAGACCAATGATGCCAATTTTGGCACCATAGAAGAAGGATAGATAGATATTTTTAAGTATTTGTCGCTGAGGAGGGATGACTTTTGAGACACCCACCATTGAAAAAATTATTTTTTTATCGTCGGCCATTTATCTAATTTAGAATTTAGAATTTAGAATTTAGAAATTAGAATTTAGAATTGAGAATTGAGAATTGAGAATTGAGAATTTTTATTTGGAGGCGGATTTTGTGCGGTAGTCGCAGCGGACTTTACCTTTGGCAATGTTGTTGAGCTTTGACTTTATAAGTTGCTTGCGGATAGGGGTAATGTGGTCGGTGTAGACCTCACCTTCAAGATGATCGCATTCGTGCTGGATGATGCGGCTCAAGAAACCGGTGAAATCCTTCTCGTGTTCCACGAAATTCTCATCGAGCCAATTGAGACGTATATGCTCAACACGCTTTACATTCTCAGAGAGTCCCGGAATTGAAAGACAACCTTCTGAACGGCTTACGGGATCCATATCTTCAATCACATCGAGTTCAGGATTGATCAGCACCATCTTGGAATCTTTACATTCGGGAAAATCTTCAGCAAGCGCACTGCCATCAAGGACTATGAGGCGTATTGAACGTCCAATCTGAGGAGCGGCAAGACCGACGCCATCAGAATTATACATTGTCTCCCACATATCTGCGATTAGTTTCTGCAAATCGGGATAGTCAGGAGTGATTTCTTCGGTTTCGGCACGCAATATTGGGTGACCATAGAGATAGATGGGTAGTAGCATATTTTGATTTTAATTTAGAATTTTGAATTTAGAATTAAGAATAAAGGAGAAAGGTCAGGAATTGCGGTAGAGCTTTGGAGAGAGACCGACATTCTTCTTGAAGTATTTACCGAAGAATGACTGTGTCGGGAAGTTGAGGTCGTCGCTAATCTGCTGTATAGTCAGGTTGGTGGATTTCAACAGAATCTTGGCTTCAAGAATCAGAAAACGTTCAATCCACGAAGCCGCAGAATATCCGGTCTGGGCTTTTACAGTTCTGGATAGATGTTTGGGAGTGACACCGAGTTCGTCAGCATAATATTCAAGAAAGCGTTCTGTCTTGAATTTTTCTTTCACAAGCATTATAAAACGATCGCTAAGACGCGCTCCGGAATCAGCACCAGGATTCATAAGATCATAACAGCGATATGCATATCTATAATAGAATGCAATGATAGAATGCTGAAGAGCTTTAAGGATCTGAGGATTAGCCGTGTCGGAAGAAACTATACGCAGAGACTCGTAAAGATTTTCAAATTTAGAAAGGATGTCGAGAGGAATTTTGGCCACAGGATTGCGCGACATAGCGCTGAGATTCTGCATATCATTGATATGCAGAAAGATATCTTCAACAAAGAATTTAGACATCACAATAAATGAAGCAGAGAAGTCGGGGCTTATCTTAAGAAGCTGAAGAGTCTCACCATTACGAATATTCACGATAGCGGGACCCTCAAAGTCATAAACAATAAGATTATTGCTGAATTTGAATTTTCCTTTTCTCACAAATATTGAGATGCTCGCTGTAAGCTTGACCGGTTCGGTGTAAGACGGCAACATAGCGGCCGTAATATTATCGAACATCCAGAAATCCTTTCCAAGAATCTCGTCAACATTCATCGAAAGATTGACATATCCATAGTCAAGTCTGCTGTTTTCTTCTTTCATTGCAAAATTATTTTTTCATTTTGTCGGCTAAAATCAAGCCCAAAAGCACGAGAACACAGCCGACATATCCAAATGGATAAATGGTTTCATTTAGGAGTAGGCACCCGACAATCATAGTCACAGGGGGCTGGAAATAGAGATAATTGTTGGTGGCAAGAGGACCGATAATCTTCATTGACTCATTCCAGAGCAGATATGCCATTGACGAGCACATGACAGCAAGGAAGAGCAGATTGAGCAAGTAGACAGGCTGGGAAAAATCAAAAAGCACCTGAAGATTGAGTGGTTCTTTTTGAATGAATAGGAGTGGGATGGAAGTTATCAGGCCATAAAAGAAAAGTTTTCTTGTCAGAAAAAAAGTGTTGTAGATAGGAATCAATCTCTTGATAGCAATTGAATAGACAGCCCAAGAGAGGGCACAGGAAAGAGCAAGAATATCACCTATCGGATGAAATTCCATACCAAGTCCTTTACTTATAGGTTCGCTCAGAATGACAAGAGCCACACCAATAAAAGCAATCGCAGAACCTATAATTTCACCTCGAAGCATCCTTGTCTTATAGACAGCAGCCAAGAGAATTGCTGTGAAAATGGGGGAAATGGAAGAGATCAGTGAAACATTGCCAGCTGTAGTATATATCAGAGCATAGTTTTCCATGAGGAAATAGAGAGTGCCGGAGCATATGCCACATAGGGCAAACTGAAGCTCGTCTTTCCAAGAATTAGATCTCAATTGCTTTACAGTGATAGCAAGCATCATCAGATAAGCCAGAAGAAAGCGATAGACATAGACCTCCACGGGGGTCAAGGAGGCTCCCTCCATGAGGACTTTGGATGCAATGAAGCTACACCCCCAGCAAATGACGGTGATCAGGGCACCGATGTGTCCTGTAATCTTGCTATTTTTCCAACTGTTCTTTTTTTCAAGAATCATATCAGATGTAGGTTTTATGCGGTCAGAAAAAGCAACCGCACTATTCACGGTACAAATTTAGTTAAAAATTGGGGAAAAATAAAATTTTTTTTATCTCACACAGAGGACACACAGAGGAATTTATTAAAAAAATCACTAATTTTGCAAAAAAATAAGAGAAATATGGGATTTTATACGAGTGAAATAATGAAGGGTGCTCCAGCAAGATTTAAGACTGAAACACAAAGGTTGATATATCAAGCACTGGAGAATGCCGGGATTGAGTACACACGGATTGAAAGCGATCCGGGGATATCAATGGACGATTGCCTTAATATTGACAAAGCTTTTGGAATAGATACAGTAAAGACAATTCTTTTGACAAACCGGCAGAAGAATAAGTTTTGGCTTTATGTGACTCATGCACGAAAACCATTCATAACCAAAGAATTCGGAGCCTCCCTTCAGATTCCACGAGTTTCTTTTGCAGATGAGGAATTGATGATGAAGATACTTGGGACGGCACATGGAGCCGCTACTGCATTCGGGCTGCTTAGAGAGGAAGCCAAAGACGTGACTTTTGTAATGGACCGAGACGTGGCTGCAAGAGAGAGCATAGTCATTACTGATGGTGATCCCTGCGGATTCATCGCCATAAGAAATGAGAATCTTTTTCAGCTTTTGGGAAAGAAACCGATATTGATTGAGAATCCTGCGGAGTGTGAATAATATGAGGCAAAGCCTCTTGCACCAAAACAAACATTGGAGGATTTTAGGCCCCATTTTTTATGAGACGGGGCCTAATTTGGCAGAATGAAATATTTTTTGTAATTTTGCAGACGAAATAACAACGATTCAGGTAAAAAGTAATAAATGAAGGTAAAGAAATTTGGCGGGACTTCAGTAGGAAGTGCCGAAAGAATCAAGAATGTCGGGAAACTGATATCAGGCTGTAAAAAAGATATAGTAGTGCTTTCAGCTATGAGTGGCACCACAAATTCTTTGCTTGAAATTTCCTCTGCCATAAAGGATCATAACAAGACTTTAGCAAGTGAACTTATTGATTCACTTAGAGAAAAATATGACCACACTATAGAGAATCTCTATAAAACTTCTGACTACAAAGCGAAAGCGCCAGAAGCAATCGATAAGATTTTCGAGGAGCTGAGAG
>CAMWLX010000213.1 GCA_947175225.1 uncultured Porphyromonadaceae bacterium | reverse complement strand
TCTCGACCCTCAGGTATTTCTTCGAAGGAAGGCGTGATCTCTTCAAAGGTCTCTATATCGATTCCACTGACTGGGACTGGCAGCAATATCCGGTGCTTTATCTCGACCTTAACACTGATAAATTCAGTGAACAGGGAATATTGGATGATGTACTCGAAACGATTTTCGTTGACTGGGAAAAGAAATATGGTGTCACTGAAATTATGGATACATACTCGCAGAGGTTCAAGACCATTATCAAGAATGCACATGAGAAAACCGGACAGCAAGTTGTAATCCTTGTAGACGAATATGATAAGCCCCTCGTAGGCAACCTTCATAATGATGAAAACTTCGAGCATTACCGTAAGAAGCTTGCGAGCATTTACTCCAATTTCAAGAGTTCGGCGGAGCATATTAAGCTGGTTTTCCTGACAGGTGTCAGTAGATTCAGTAAACTCAGTGTTTTCTCTGACCTCAACAACATTAATGATATTTCCTTCGACGATGAGTTTGCAGATGTCTGCGGCATCACAGAGGTGGAACTTCTTGGCAATTTTAAAGAGGGAATCAACAGACTCTCTCGGGAATACAATGTTTCTTATGACAAAGCTTGCACGAGACTGAAGAAGAATTATGATGGTTATCGTTTCTCCCCTGCAGGAAGTGATATCTACAATCCATGGTCAGTGCTAAATTGCCTGCAGAAAGGAAGGATAGGAAACTACTGGAACGCTACCGGCACTGCTACAATTGTGGCTGAGACACTGCGTGATGCTGATATTGACATCGAGCAGACTCTTAACGATGATTGGGATCTCGATGACCTTGCCAGACTTGACCTTCTCAATGCCGATCCTACAGCTCTTCTATATCAAGCCGGTTATCTTACTATCGCTGATTACGATATGGAAGAGAACTCTGTACGTTTGAAAATTCCTAACGAGGAGGTGAAGAAAGGTCTCTTCAAAGATTTGCTCAGTGCATATCTAAAACCGAAAAAGGGTACGGTCAAGACCATAATGGATGGAATAGTGAAGGGTATCAATTCCGGGAATCCTGAATTGATGATGAAGAGTCTCGATGCTTATTTCGCCGGTATACCCTACGACCTGAAGGTAGAGAACGAGAACAATTTCCACAACATATTCTATGTACTGGCAACCCTAATAGGTCTCGACGCAAAAGCCGAGGTCCATACCTCCAACGGTCGTATAGACCTACTGATCGAGACTGCGAAGTTTATTTATATAATTGAATTGAAATACAACTCCACTCCGGACGAAGCCCTTCGCCAGATTGAGGAGAAAGGCTATGCCCGCAAGTTTTCCACAGATTCTCGAAGGCTCTTCCGCATAGGCGTCAACTTTTCCTCCGAATCCCGCCGCATCGAGTCCTGGAAGATCGAATCCTGAAATCTTGAAGCAGGATTGAAACAGTATTCCTTTCAAGTAGAGCGATATTTGGACGAAGACTCAAAAAATAGAATTAAAACAATCGAATGATTTCCAAAAGTGGGCAAAAATATGCACTTTTGGAAATCATTCGATTGTTTTGAAGACATATTATCCTAATGGTCTCAAGGTAAAAATAATTGTTCTCCAGATATTTTTATAGGCAATTCATCGGAATTTGGATTTCGGATTACACCATTTGATGCGATCAAAACAGGTTGGGCGAAATTCTTACTTGATATATATAAATTTAGTACACTAATCTTGGTACGCAGGCTCTTCAATTCAGCAGTTGTGAGTCTATACCCTTCTGGTGCATATTTCATTTCACACACATTTATAATACCATCTGACCTATCGATAAGAAGATCGATTTGTACGCCGGGATGATCATCGGTTTTCTTTGCATGCCATGAGAATAAATTCGCACGGATCCCGGATATCCCCATAGCAGCCTTTATCTGACGTGTATGTAGCAAGCAAAGCCTTTCAAACGAAAGACCACACCATGTATTGTATTGAGGGGATCCCATATTTTTTACCCAAAAATCTTCATCCATTCCATGTGCATTTCTGACAAACTGATAATAAAAAAGAGTATAGCAGTCAATTAATTGATAAATGGCATCCTTAAGTTTCTTATCAAGATGGCAGTATTTCCGAATGAGGCCGCATTCAATGAGGTCTTCCAATATGTCGCTTAGCTGTCCGCTACTGTCGATTTTCCCCTTTGTTATAATTTCATCTCGGGTAAGCCCTGATTTCGTGCCAGATAATGCCTCCACCACTTTCATATACTTTTCTGGCCTATTGAACATGGAAGCATAGAGATATTGAAACTCATTCCGTAGTTGTCCATTATGTGCAAGAAAAAGATCGTTGATATTTTTTGCCATGCTTTTGGATGGATCAAGTTTTGTCCAATAATATGGTATTCCACCCATGACCATATATCCTTCCATGATCATGTTTTTGTTGAGTGGTAAATGCAACTTTTCGGCGAGTAGCTGACACTCATAAAGGGAAAACTGACTTAGATGCATCTTATAAGATACTCTGTTATAAAGTCCTCCTTTATTGCGAAATATCTTATTTATAATCCATGATGTAGCACTTCCGCATATCACGAGGAGCACATCAGTCCTTGCGGCAGCCCAACCATTCCAGAAATGCTCAAACGCGGGAACAAATCTGGAGTTTTTTGCATCCATCCAAGGGAGTTCGTCGATAAATATAATTTTCCGCTTGTCGGCGGATGCAGAAATAAGCATTTCGAGCAGATGGAAGGCTTCAAACCAATTCTTTGGAGGCTCTACATCAGCAGATAATCCTTGATTCAGAAGGCTATAATGGAATTCCTTCAGTTGCTCCTTATTTGTGATATTGAATATACCGGTATATTGGAATGTGAATTGATTATTGAAAGTATTCCTCACAAGAAACGTCTTTCCTACACGACGGCGACCATATACTGCCACGAATTCCGACTCTTGCGAATCGAAAGCCCGATGGAGCAATCTGATTTCCTCTTCCCTCCCGATTATCTTATCTTCACAATGGCTTAAAACATCTTCATTCATAACAATTCTCATTTTTTTGCAAAGGTACAAAAAATAATCGAATAATTTCCAAAAGTGGGTAAAAATATGCACTTTTGGAAATTATTCGATTTGTTTTTTTGTGTGTAAGCCGCAGAGATTCTGGTTTCTCTCAGATAATAGAAGAGGGCTATACATACGTAGACAAGACCAGCTATATTAAGCCATTGTTAAAGCAGGGTAAATTCATTTTTATGAGCCGCCCGCGCCGCTTCGGGAAAAGCCTGCTGCTGTCAACCATGGAAGCTTATTTCGAGGGTAGACGCGACCTCTTCAAGGATCTCGCCGCCGACTCCCTGGACCTCGACTGGAATCCGACTCCCGTGCTTCGATTTGACTTTAATGCGGAAAATTTCAAACTTGAAAATGGTCTTGATTTGCATATTGACGGACTTTAAGTGAAGGCAGCCCCATAGCGTTCGCGGATGTCGTTGACGATGTTGCGGATACGCTGTTCGGCCTCGATGGGGCAAATAAGGAGGGCTGTGTCGGTGTCAGCTACTATGTAGTCTTCCAGCCCTGCCACTACCATCACTTTTTCGCCTTCAGCTGCCACAATGCAGTTTTTGCTGTCGTATAGGAGAGCACGGCAGTTTTGGGTTACGTTCCCATCTTTGTTTTTCGGTGATATGGCATGAAGCGCATTCCAAGTGCTGAGGTCGCTCCATCCGAGATCTGTCTCCAATACGTATGCATTCCCGGCTCTGTCCATAATGGCATATTCCACCGGAAGAGAGGACGTCTTAGGATAGATGTCTGAGATAAAGTTCATCTCTGTCTCTCCGTGGTAATTTTCGACAGGCACGTCAAATCGGGATGCCATGTCAGGAACATCTCTGTTGAAAGCTGAAATCACAGATTTTGCTTTCCCTAAATATATACCGGCATTCCAAAGAAATTCTCCCGACTTAACGAATATCTCAGCCATCTCGCGACCCGGTTTTTCGGCAATAGTCTTTATATGATAAATATTGTCGTCAATAGGATCCTCTTTCTGAATATAAGAATAAGAAGTGTTTGCTGATTTTGCCGGAATTCCGAGGGCAAGAAGGCGATCGGCCTTTTCTACAAAATCAAATCCCTTGTGAAGGGCTTCTTGAAAGGCAAGCTCCTTAAGGATCACATGGTCGGCTGGAAGAGTGACAAACGAAGCTTCAGGATTACGTGCAGCAATATGATGGGCCGCCCAAAGTACAGCCGGGGCTGTGTCGCGTCGTTCCGGCTCAAGGAGAATATGTTCGGACGATATTCCCGGCACTTGCTCTCGGACGGTGTCGGCATATTGCTCATTGGTAAGGATGATTATATGCTCTTCCGGCACCAGACGGAGCACTCGCTCTACAGTCATCTGCAGCAAGGTCTGCCCAGTCCCGAAAAAATCGATAAACTGCTTTGGCCGTGATTCACGGCTGAAGGGCCAGAAACGAGTTCCAGCCCCTCCGCACATTATTACGCAATACCTATCCACCTCTATTCACTATTAACTATTCACTGTTCACTAAACTGTCTCTTCACGGAATTGATGTTTTACGCCTTCCACCACATTAATTATCTGATCGCCCATCTTTTCAGCTTCGCCGATGAGGTCCATGAAGAAGATACCGTCTTGGAAATCATACTGATGGTCGTTGATATTAGCAATGTTGGTGTCGCGGAGCTGATTGCGGTAGTTGTTGATCTCACGCTCGATATTGTAAGCCTTGATAATCTTTGACTCGTCGGGGCTCTCCATTTCCTTGAGAATCTGGAGCATGTTTTCCATCGCCTTGTCAACAAGGCTGAACATGTGATCTACCTCCTTCTCGATATTTTCAGGGAACTTCACACTGTTCTGAAGCTTACGCTGAGTGGTCTTGGCTACATTGAAACAGCAGTCGGCAATAGACTCGATCTCGCTGATGATACGAAGCATACCGGCTATGCGCATCTTACCATTGGGAGACAGACGACCTTCAGAAACTCGGTTCAAGTAGTTGCCGATCTCTATTTCCATCTTGTCGGAGATATCCTCATATTTCTCCAGGCGAGAGTAGACTTCAGAATATTTGGAATCGTCTGATTTCAAATGCACTATCTCTTCTGCCATCACGAGCATGCGACCTACACGCTCACCATATACCTCAATTTCCTTCTGCGCCTGAGTGATGTTGAGCTCGGAAGCCTGAAGAAGACCATGGTTGATATATTTGAGAGAAAATTCCTCTTCTTCATCCTTATGCTTGGCTGGCATAATCCAACATACAATCTGCACGTATTGCTTTGTGAACCAAATCATAACCAAAAGGTTGCATGCATTGAAGACGGTCGGGAACATCGCAAGACCAAATGCAATGGCAGCCTGAGCTTTAGAAGTCAGTCCACCGGCAGGGTCAAGAAGTGTGGAGTTTGACATTTTCGCATCCATGGCAGCATCTATATCAAGTGGATTGATACCATTACACCACTGGGTGATGTCTGCCACAAGATTCATAAAAGGATGGAAGATGCAGAGCACAATAATAGAGCCCAGCACGTTGAAGAGCACGTGTCCCATAGCTGTTCGTCTTGCAGCGAGATTACCGCTGAGTGCCGCAAGAATCGGGGTAATGGTAGTTCCGATATTTCCGCCGAGGATTATGGCGCAACCAAGGGTGAACGATATCCAACCTTGCGAACACATGATAAGGGTGATGGCGAATGTAGCTGCCGAACTTTGCACCACCATAGTCAGGATGATACCTACTACGAAGAAGATGAGCACTGATCCATAGCCCGGTGAGGTGTATTTGGAGAGGAACTGCAACATTTCGGGATTGCTCTTAAGGTCTGGCACATACTGGCTGATAAGGTCGAGACCCATGAAGAGGAATACGAAACCTATTATGAATTCACCCAATGACTTATAGGTGCTTTTCTTCATGAAAAGCATCGGTACGCCGACGGCGAGCAGCAAAATACTATAATCGGATATGTTGACTTCAAAGGAGAATGCCGATATGATCCAAGTGGTTACAGTCGTGCCTACGTTAGCACCGAAGATGACTGCCATTGACTGGGCGAGCGACATTAGGCCTGCATTCACAAAGCTGACCACCATGACGGTCGAGGCACTCGAACTCTGGATAAGCGCTGTGATGAGGATACCGGTGATGACTCCCATGACCCGGTTTTTGGTCATAATGCCGAGAATGTTTCGGAGACGGTCGCCTGCCACTTTCTGCAAGCCTTCGCTCATCACCTTCATGCCATAGAGGAATAGGCAGACGGCGCCAAGGAGCGAGATAAAGTCGATAATCGTGTAGTTCATATCCG
>CAMWLX010000212.1 GCA_947175225.1 uncultured Porphyromonadaceae bacterium | reverse complement strand
TATAACAACTTAACATGGAATCAGAAAAAACAATCATTGGAAAGTGTCCTCAGTGTGGGGGAAATGTGGTCAAGACATTAAAAGGATTTGCTTGTGAAAATTCCTTTGGAGAGCAACCATCTTGCAGTTTCTTTCTCTTTTCCACGATCGGAAACCGCCGCATAAGTGACACAGAGGCTGTTCAATTATTATTAAATAAAAAGATTCTTCTTGATGGATTTGCCACCAAAGAAGGGAAATGCTTTACTTCTATTCTTTCTTTTAATCTTGATGGCTCTGTGAATATGACTTCTCAGATCGGAACGTGCCCGAAATGTGGAGGGACATTATACGTTGGATCCAGATCAATAGGCTGCAGTAATTTCAAACATCCCCAAAATCTTTGCAATTTTACTATCTGGAGAAACACTTCCGGACACGAGTTTTCTTTGGAGGAACTTGAATCGTTGCTTTCCGAAGGTGCTACTTCTTCGCCTGTAGATACATATGATAATAAGGGAAACTGTCAAAAGCATCGGTTTGGTTTTAATGATAATAAGGAAGTTATACAACTATGAAAACTCCTAATAACGATGATGGGTTTAAAAAAGAAGTCAGACAAGCTCAAAAATTGATGTGGTTAGGGCTGAGTTTAGTGGGTATAATCATGTTATTAGTTGCAACAGCTGTGATTATTCTTACTTCTGATAGGATCAAACCTTTAAAAAAAAGGGAAATCGAAAAGACCGCTGTGGATGCATTAAAAATAAAGCTTGATAACCCTTCTTCCCTAAAAGTTCTTGATATATCAGAGCCTGATTCAGTCTTCACAAACCGATTGTGTCCCGAAAACGAGATGATGGAACTTTCAGAAAGATTCCTCAGATATAGTCTTAATATTATTCAGGATTCTCAAGAAGGAAATTTTAAAGACGACAATGACTCTTATCTTTATTTGATGGACCGATTTTCCGAAAGCTCGAATGCTATCACAAAAATCAATAATATGTTGGAAAAACCTCAAGGGAATCATTGTGGCTGGAGAGTGAAAGTTAAATATCAAGCTATCGACAAATCAAACACTCCCTTCACTTCGGAAGCTTGGTTCATTTTCGATAAAGAGAAGAATCACATACTCAATTCATTTGATATTTCTGTATTATGAAAAAATGTATTACACTTTATCTTTTGCTCTGTGTGCTATTGTTCACGGGATCTTGCCATTGCGATCATAATGACGAGCCAACACCACCTTTCAAAATTGGTTGGGTAGTATGTACAGACGGTGAGATAATGCCTTATTGTGAGTTTTTAAAATCAGATAAAATTGCTACGGCTATTGTATACTGGGTGAATCCGGACCTAACAGCGGACATTGCCGGATTTGCAGTTTATCTCAACGATCTTCCGGATGCAGCTTTCTCAGAGACAGAACTTGAAAGCCAGGGAACTTCGGCAGATATCCGAGCTTTTGACGGCAACGAGAATACTTGGATTCTTCATGCAAATGAAAAAATAAATTCGCCTCTGGCAAAGAATGTATTCGACCTTTGGACTTATGGCCAGTCGGCTTATATACCGTCTGTCGGTCAGCTGGTACTCCTATTCCAAGCAAAGAATAATACTGAGTTAAGACTTAATGATCGAATGGCAGGTGTTGGAGGAGATCCTCTCGCTGACGATGCAGATTATTGCTGGTACTGGTCATCTACTGAAGTAGCCGGACAAGAACCGGGGAAAGCATGGCTCTTCTCCATGCACTGGGGAACAATTCATGAGACACCCAAACTTCAGGGACACAGAAGCAGACCGGTAATCACTATATATCGATGATTATATGAGACAATTTGTAAGATTTATGCTAATTGCAGCTCTTATACCAGCTATTGCTTGCAGTAAAGATGCACCCGAAGATGAGGAATATTGTCTTCGTGATAGCTATAAGATACCACTCGATGTTCATGTGGATTTTGAACCAACCTTCGTTCAACATAAATCAATTGATTCGCTGTATTTCAAAACGAGAACAGAATCCTCTGAGCCTTATCTTAAGTATTATGTTGCTGCTTTTCCCATGACTGAAGGAATTCCTACCACTGTTGCATCATCAACGGATAATAATATTAGAATGGAAATTCATCCCGGAAGATACACAATGGTAGGTTGGGTAATGTATGAATCTGACGATAAGTCTCACGGCTACAATTTCTACGACGATGATTTCAGTGAGTTGCTATTGAAAAATAAATATAGCTATTCCGGCTCTCATCCATACAAGATAGCATATCGAGCTTCCGAAGCAAAAAATATTGCGTATAATACAACTCATACTTCGCTCACGGCTCTTCCGGCAATGGGACATTATAAACTGATTGCTACTGACAGTGCCAAATTTGTACCGTCTAAAGTTATAGTCAGATATACTTCTTCTCTTCCTGCAGCTATCCATGGTAAGACAGGAAATATAAATTGGTGGTGGAATGATATTAGTTACGATTCAGAAGTGGCTCATATAGATTCTTTAGGAGATATTCTCGCTTCAGATTTCGTATTGTCTCATGACAAAATGGAAACGAGTGTTACAGCTACCATTGAAATCTTTGATGAATACGGCAATTTGAAGGCAAGAAAGAAAAATATCAATATTCCACTTAAGAATGGAGGATTAACAACTATAAAAGGAAGCTTTTACTCTTTCCTTGAAGTTGATGAAGATGCAACTTCCGGAAGTGGAATTAATATCAAAACTGAATGGGATGCGACTTTCGAGATTCAATTATAACACATTTCTTTTTTATCAATTTTTTTATTCACTTAATTATTAACAACAAAAGCAATGAGAATCAAAACAATTCTTTGCTCCATGGCTGCTTTGGCAATGACCAGCGCCATTACCTCCTGTCAGAACGAGGAGACTGTAAAAATGCCGGCTAACGAGCCGACATTAAATATGACCGACTGTCAGAAAGTTTCTCTCAAAATCGGAGTGCCATCCGAATTGAAGACTCGTGCAGGAGAGACCCCTACCCTCACCTATGGCTCTGACGGGCTGTATAACTTCTCTCGAACCGTAGATAAGCTCTGGTATGCAGTCTACAACAAAGGCAATCTTATCTATGACTCATTTGAGGCTGGTATTCCCCAAGCTATCTACAATAGCGAGTCGGAAAGTTTTATGCTGGATATCCTTATTCCGAAAATCAATGAGGAGATCAATCTCGCAGACTACTCAGTATTTTTCTTTGCAGGCAATGCTCTCGACAAAGTTCAGAACTCGGAGATCACAGACGGTATCGGCCTTGACTTCGCCAACAAAACCCTCTATGCCTACCCGGCTCTCCTTAACAAGAGCGTAGCGGATGGCGATTACTTCAAGCCCCAACAGTATGATTACTTTTCCAAGTATGCAACTCTCGATGATATCGTAGACTCTGAATTTACTGGATCTGTCACTCTGACTCGCCCGTTCTGTCAGGTTTCACTTCTTACCGACGAGCTTGTTCACAATGGTATCCTTAGGACTTATGCATCTGATGGCAAAGTGACTGTAGATGCTACTCCGTCAGTTTTCACCCAGAAAGAGTCATCGACTTCTGAGACTCTTCCTTATGGTTGGAATTACGGAACAGATGAACTTATTCTTAAGGATCTTTCTCAGTCTACCTTTACTCTGAATGGCAAGGCTATTACAAACGTTGACGGCAGCCTTACAATACCGCAGGTGGTAACTTTCAAGAGTCGAAATATGTATTGCATCGGTTCTTATCTTATGCTCGCTCCAGACTCAAGGAAGGCTTATAATGCAGGATCGACTATGGAACAGTTCAGCTTCGCTATCAATGTGACAGGTGATCTTAACTCAACTGACGCTAATCTCACTACTGATATTCCTACTGGTGGACTAAAAGCTAATGAGAAATATGTGATCTACAATAAGCAGTTTGATCCAGAGAATCCTGAAGAAGGTGGTGGTCACGGCGTCCTTTCTACCCACTATGTACTTGATATTGTAGTAGACCCGACTTGGGAAGGCACTCAAGATATTTCATGGGAAGGACAGGAATAAGAGATTTATTTCTTTACCAATAGATGATTAGATGATCGGGGAGCTTTCATATATGAGTCCAATATATGAGGCTCCCCTTTTTGCTATAATTTGTAAAAATTCTTTATCATGACATTCAAAAATCTTTTTTCTGCAATAGTAGGATTTTCTACTCTGATATTTTGCTCTGGATGCACTGATGATTTAAATCCCGATTCATTTCACAATCAGGAGGATTTGATAGCTGTGCAATTTCATCTTGATTTCAAAGGTATGACTGGTGATCCAACACGAACTCTTGCACCTGATTATAAGTTTTCTGATGGTTCTTCAATTACTGTTCTCAAGGGCTATGTATATAATCAAGCCAATGGATATAATGCGGTACCCATCCAAGTGCTGGATATCGACGTGAAGGTTATCGATGGAAAGAAAATTGGGGACATATCAATAATGCTGCCGCAAAATCAAAAATTTGATGTTGTGTTTTTAGGAACTTCCATAAATCACAATGCACAGACATCTAAACTCCACTACAATATCACTGATAGGACATTGTCGGTAAACTACAATATTATCAACGGTAATGATGAAGAACTGGATTGTTTCTTTGCCTCTCGAACGATAGTTACCACAGCACATGTAGACGCTAAAACTATCGAGCTTACAAGACCATTCGCCCAACTTAATATAGGGACGCTGGACTATGAGGAATATAATGCAACCACCCCTGTAAAAGACATTGCAGTGAAAGTGTCTAGTATATATAATAAGGTGAACCTTATGACAGGTGATATTGTAGGTGAACCTCTGGACGTTAGCTTTAAATCTTCTACAGTTCCTTCCGACCAGTTATATCCAATTGAGGGATTTTCTTATTTGGCAATGAACTATCTGCTTGTCGATCAACGAAAATTAGTTAACGTAGACATTATCGTCAATCATACCAATTCATCAACTTCTTCCAAGACTATCAATATTCCCAAGGTTGCAGTTGAACGAAACTATCAAACCAATGTTTACGGAAAAACTCTTCTCACCAAAGAACTTCCTACAGAGTGAATTTTACAAACTTTTTCCAATCGCTATCATTATGAAAAATCTAACTCTCTTTTTCTTCTTCTCTCTTTTTATATCCGGATTGCTCAATTCCTGCAGCTCTGATGATATTATCTACTCTTCTTATGAAAATAATCATGTCAGTTTTGAGATTTCAATTCCTGATTCTGATTTGCGTACACGCGAAGCTTCCAATGGAAGTTTGATTTCGGAATTGAATTGCTATGTATATCAAGTTGGGAATACTGTTCCTCTATATACTTTGCCCGTGGCTATTGGCTCACAAAATGGTCAGAAAGATGGAAGGCTTGAATTAGATCTTCCAAGTGGAGGCATTTTTAATTTTGTGTTTCTTGCAACTGCAGTTAAGCAGGATGATACTGATTCAAAACTCTATTATAATCCTACGCTCCAGACTCTTGAAGTTAACTATGATAAGGTGGACGCAAACGATGAAGATCTAGATTGTTTCTTCGGAGTACTCAAGGATATCAACGTAAACAAAGGTCAGTTCCACCATATTACTCTTAAAAGACCTTTTGCACAACTGAATATTGGAACAAAAGATTTGAATAGCTATAATACAATGTCTGCTTCCACTCTAAAGTCAATTGGGATAACTGTTGATGGGATTTACTCTTCTATGAATATAATGGATGGTAGTGTTTTAGGACACCCACTTGAAATTTCTTTCCCTGAGAGTGGGCTTCCTGAAGGTTTGATTTATCCTGTACCAGAAAATACCTATCTTTTTATGAATTACCTGCTCGTCAATGAGCGAAAAGAGGCTGATGTTTCTCTCTTAGGAGTCAATGCTGATGAGACTTCGTTCAATTGCAGCTACTCAAATATTCCATTTCAAAGAAACTATCAGACAAATATTTATGGCAATATTCTTACTAAAGCTAATGATTTTACTGTTGAAATCAATCCAGAATTTGGCTCTACTGTCAATAAGGATGCAGAGGATAAGTGGGCGGATTATGATTTGGTATTGCAGGTAGCTGGTAATCAATGTGAGATGAATTATCAAGAAACACAAGATTCTTCTTTGAAAACCATATCTTTAAGTGAATATATTGACTCTAAGCATAATATAAAGGTGACATGGGAGGATTTAGGATTATCAGAGGCTTACCACATTGATTTCTCTAATCAAAAAATTACTTCTGCTATTAAATGTGATATAAACAAATTAGGCGTTTCAGATCTCAACAAAGCTTTTCATTTAACTAATGATTTGACAAATGTTGAAT
>CAMWLX010000211.1 GCA_947175225.1 uncultured Porphyromonadaceae bacterium | reverse complement strand
ATGAATGACAATGATTTAATATTATTGTCATTTACCTTTATATTCTCAGGCTGCAAGCTTTTGAAGGGAATGATTAATTTTGCAGATGTCAAACCCCATAATAGAAAATAATAAACCTACATATGAATAAGACAAATCTAATTCTTTTGATTATCTCATTAGCCATAAGCTTCCCATTAATGGCTTCATGCGGCGGATCCTCTAAAGACGATTCGACCCCCACAAATCCGAATGTGACAGTTACGACCTCACCGGAATCCTTGACAACCGGGTCTGAGGCGGCTACACTTGAACTTATTGTAAAAGCAAATGCCGATTGGGCTATCAGGACTGATGCTGACTGGGTGACAATCCGCCCAAGTGGTGGCTTGAAAGATACGGATACAAAGGTGCAAGTCTCCGTAACTGCTAATTCGGGTATGGATGAGCGGTCGGCAACCCTCAATATTGTGTCAGGGGGGAAAACGGTGAAAACCGTAGCACTGACTCAAGGGTATGTGACCAAAGCAACCCCATCTGAAAAATCCATTACGGTGGGTAAACAGGAATCTTCTACTAATTTCACAATCTCCTCCAACGCTGATTGGAGTCTTTCTTCTGGTGCCGATTGGCTGAGCATTACTCCCTTAAAAGGAGGAAAGGGAGATACTCAGGTTGAGGTCAAAGTAAAGGTCAACGATACATCCAAAGTTCGTGAAGCTGCCATCACCCTTATCTGCGGAAACGATCAGACCGACATCCAGGTCACTCAGCTTGACTACGAAATAAACGCTCCTGAAGGATATTCTCTCGTATGGAGCGATGAGTTCAATTCCGGTTCCGTCCCAAGCAGCGACTGGACCATCGAAAATTGGGCTCCCGGACATGTCAACAATGAGTTGCAGACTTATACTTCAAAAGAAATTGATGGAAAGCGTACACTCGAAGTAAAGGACGGCTACCTATATATAAATTGCTTCAAAGGGAATGACGGCAAAGTATATTCAGGCCGCATGAATGCCAAGCCTAATACCGGATGGCTTTACGGATATTTTGAGGCACGCATCAATTTGCCTAAGGGTAAAGGAACTTGGCCGGCATTCTGGATGATGCCATCCAATGTAGACTGGAGTAAAAATCCCTGGCCATACTGCGGCGAGATCGACATCATGGAAGAAGTAGGGGCAAACCCAAACTATGTGTCATCGTCGCTCCACACCGGCAACTACAACCACACCAAGGGCACACAGAAGACTCATGAGATGTATTGTGCCGGTGCAGAGGGTGACTTCCACGTATATTCGGTTGAATGGACGGCAGACGAAATCATCACTTATGTAGATGGCAAAGTACAGCTCCGCGCCACAAAGGCATCAATGGGTGCCGACCACGACAGCTGGCCTTTCCACTATGCTTTCTATCCTATCCTCAATCTTGCTTGGGGTGGCGATTGGGGCGGATATAAAGGAGTAGACGAAAACGCACTCCCAGTCTCAATGATAGTAGACTATGTACGTATCTTCCAAAAGAAATAATTTAATAACCCAATAACAACTAACCAAATGAAGAAATTAACCTTATTTCTAATCGCGATCTTGACTTCACTGGGACTCTACGCCCAGGATGTCAAAGTCTCCGGAAAAGTGATATCGTCACTCGACGGAGAACCGCTGATCGGCGCGACTGTCATGGTGAAAGGTACTGCTATCGGAACGGCAACAGACATCGACGGAGCCTTCGCCATCAATGCCCCTAAAGGGTCAACCCTCTATTTCAACTATATCGGATGCACTCCACAAGAGGTGAAGGTGACAGGGCCGATGTCGAACCTTACTATACAGATGATTGAGGATTCTCAGATTCTTGATGACGTGGTAGTGGTCGGTTACGGCACACAGAAGAAGAGCGTTGTGACAGCAGCTATCTCAAGCGTAAGCGAGGAGACCCTTGCACAAACTGTCCCGACAAACGTACAGAATGCACTCAAGGGTGTGACAGCCGGTGTAACCGCTACCACAGCCAACGGCCAACCCGGTGCTGCCGCTCAAATCCGCGTGCGTGGTGTCGGCACTATCAACAACTCCAATCCTCTTTATATCGTCGACGGTATGCCTATCGATGGAGGTATCGACTATCTTAACCCTGCCGATATCAAGAGTATTGAGGTGCTTAAGGATGCTGCCTCCGGTGCGGTCTACGGTGCTCGTGCAGCCAATGGCGTTGTGCTCGTCACAACAAAGAATGGTGTGCAGGGTCGCGCAAAGGTTTCTTACGACTTCTCTTATGGCTGGCAGTCTAAGCAGAAATCTATCGACGTCCTCAATGCCACTCAATACGCAATCATGAAGAATGAAGGATACATGAATATCGGTCAACCTGCTCCATACGCTGACCCTTACAGCTATGGTAATGGTTTTGACTGGCAAGCCGCTATCTTCAACGATAATGCGCCTATCATGAATCATCAGGTATCCGTTTCCGGCGCAAGTGATAAAGTCAACTACTTCCTTTCTTTCGGCTACTTTGACCAAGAGGGTATCGTCGGTGGCAATTACGACCAGTCAAACTACAACCGTATGACGCTACGTGCCAATAATATATACACTCTCTTTGATGAGTCTAAGAAACGCAATTGGCTCAATAAATTTGTTCTGACTACCAATCTTTCTTATGCTCGTATCCATTCGAAGGGATTCGGCGGTGGCGGTGCTTATTACGGAGCTCCTATCACAAATGCTATCGGTATGTCGCCGATGTTGACTCCGACTCTAAAGCCCGGCTCTGCTGAATATCAGCATCAGATGGACTATTATGCAGGAAACGACAAGTATATACCTCGCTACGATGCAGCCGGCAATCTCTACACTGTGCCGGAAGCTTTCGGAGGCGGTTATCAGGAACTTACTAACACATTCTATGGTTGGTCGTTCCCGGCAGGTAAAAACTGGAGCCACAAGATCGTCAGCAACATCATCGGTGAGCTACAGATATGGGACGGTCTTTCATATCGCATCAGCTTTGGTGGCGACCTCGCTTTCTGGGGAAGCAACAGCCACTCAGAACCTAACTATTATAGCAACCTGAGCAATCGTGACGAAATCCATGCGGATGCTTATTCTGAAATGAACCGTGGATGGACATGGCAGCTTGAAAACCTTATACTCTATGATAAGACATTCGGCGACAATCATATCAACGTTGTGCTCGGAGAGTCTGCAAAGCAAGGCACCGGATGGTGGATAAACGCTTCTGCGAATAAGCTTAATAATTTTGACAAACCTTGGGTGACTGTCGCACAAGGTCAGCCCGGAGAGGAAGACGGAGGTAACCGTACAGGCAATGCCGGTCCTAACTCTGCATGGCCTAAGCTTCTCTCTTATTTCGGTCGAGTTTCCTACGACTTCGGAAGCCGCTACATGATTCAGGCTACCGTGCGCCGAGACGGTTCTTCTCGCTTCGGAGCCAACAATAAATGGGCAACATTCCCATCGTTGTCTGCCGGTTGGAATATCACAAACGAGCCTTTCCTCGAGACAAGGCCGCATTGGTGGAGCAACACAAAAATCCGTGCATCTTGGGGTAAGAATGGTAACGAGGCTATCGGTGACTTCGCCTACACAGTGCTGACCAACGGCAACAATAACTACTACTTTGGTCCTGAAGGATCAAGCCAGACCTACGGCAGCAAGGCTTCCGGGCTTGCAAACCCCGACCTAAAATGGGAAGAATCCACTCAGACAGATATCGGTCTTGACCTCGGATTCTTCGATAACTCTCTTCAGTTTACTTTTGACTGGTATAAGAAGCGCACCACAGGTATGCTTATGACCATGATGATCCCGACCTACGTAGGTGAGACTGCTCCTATCGGCAACGTCGGAACTATGGACAATACCGGCGTAGAAATGGATCTCCGTTGGGCTCATACTTTCGGTGAAGTTGAAGTTAATCTTGGGGGTAATCTATCTTACGTAAAGAATACACTCGTCAATCTTGGTAACTCAGACGGTTGGAGATCTGAGGTGTCAAACGCCACTGCCGGAGATATAGCACGCTCTATGAACGGAGAGGTATTCCCATTCTTCTATGGATATAAGACTGCGGGCATCATCCAGAATCAGGCTGAAGCTGACGCTTTCAATGAACAATATCATCTCACTGCCGGCCAGACTTCTTGGTTTGCACAGCCCGGCGACGTTAGATTTGTAGATACAAATGGCGACGGCACTATCAATGCAGACGACCGCACTAAGATCGGTAAAGGTCTGCCTGACTGGACATACGGCTTCAATGTCGGTCTCGGATGGAAGGGTCTGCAGCTTACAGCTTATTTCCAGGGCGTTTGGGGCAACCAAATTTATGATGCCTCTCTACGTGGCGATACCCCCGCAAAGAACCTTCCTTCTTGGATGCTCAACCGCTGGACAGGAGAAGGAACTTCAAACACAATTCCTATCTACCGCCTTGCCGACACCCGCAACTGGCAGAGCTCTGACCTATATATCCATGACGGCGCCTACTTACGTTGCGCCAACCTGACCCTCTCATACTCTCTTCCTTTCAATATAATCAATAAGATTGGACTTGACAATTTCAGGGTATTTGTAATGGCGGAAAATCTCTTCACAGCTACAAAGTATCACGGCTTCACTCCTGAGGTAGGCGACGGAACTAACATCGGTATCGACTACGGCAACTATCCGGAAGCACGCACATTCTCTGTAGGTTTCAATATTTCTCTGTAATACTTCAACAAAGCTTATCAAAATGAAACTCAATAAAAAATTATTCCTCCTCCCGGTTGCGGCTATGGGGCTTGGTCTTACTTCCTGCGGAAGCGAATGGCTCGACATCACTAATAATACCCAGGACACTGTAGAAGACTACTATAAGACAGAAGCCAATATCCAGCAGGCTGTGGTAGCCGCATACGACCCCTTGCACTGGTTTGACTACGCCAACAACTATTGCGGCATCAACATCTATCCGGAAGTCTTAGCCGATCAGTGTTTCCCCGGTGGCGGCGATGTCAATGACATGAACCAGTGGAAGACAGTCTTCAACTTCAACACTACTGCTACAGTTGTGCTTGACACGAACTACTCCAATGCCTATTCTGGAGTGAAGCGTTGCATTGACGCCCTCTATTATATGTATAACTACTGGGAGCCAACTACAGACCAGGAACTCGCAAACCGCGAGTACTATGAGTCGCAGGTGCTCGCTCTACGTGCTTTCTTCTATAATTATCTCTGGCATTGGTGGGGCAATATACCATATTATGACCAACCTCTCAGCGGCGAAAACGGCTACCTTGCCACACAGTACACTGCAGACGAAGTCTATGAGTTCATCATGCAGGATCTGGAGAAAGTGATCGCTTTGAATCGTCTGCCAGAGAAATGTGAAGGAGCAGAGCTTGGACGAGTGACAAAGCACTTCGTATATATGCTTTATGCTGAAGTGGTGATGTATCAGAATGATGCCAACCGCAAGCCAAAAGCACTGCAATATATGGAAGAGATCATCAACTCCAATAAGTATCAGCTCGTCAGCGACTTTGCTTCTATCTGGGATGTGACCGGCGAATGGGGGAGTGAATCTGTTTGGGAAATCAACTACTCCGATTATCTTGCAAGCCGCAACTGGAGCTGGGGTGGAACGGCAGGAGGCACCGTAGTGCCTTGTATGATCCTTCCCCGTGGCTACAATTCTTCTGATGGCATCCATGACAATACAGGCTGGGGATTTGGCACTGTACGCCAGTCTTGCTACGACTCTTATGATCCGGCAGATATACGCCGCGACGCATCTATCTGGAAGCCAGAACCGGGATCATATCAGGTTGGATTCCAAGACACCGGCCTTTTCCTTGCCAAATATGCCGGCAAGATTGGCGGGAACTCCAGTCAGATTGCAGACGCAGTGCTTAACTACAACAACAATCTCCGTCTCTACCGCTATTCAGAGACTTTGCTCAACGCTGCCGAACTCGGTTCTCCGAATGCTCAAGCATATCTTGATCAGGTCCGCGCAAGAGCAGGACTTAGTTCAGTGCCTGCTACGCTTGACAATATCATACAGGAACGTGCATGGGAATTCCTCGGCGAAGGTAAACGCTATTGGGACCTTATCCGCACAGGGCTTGCAAAGGATCTTCTTGTAAAAGGCAACGAGATTCCCGACGACCGCACCGGCAACTATACCGACGGCAAGAAGTATCTCCCTTTCCCGCAGTCTGAGATCGACAAGTGCCATGGCACTCTTAAGCAGAACGACGCTTATTTCCAGTAATTCACTCTCCCTAACAACAAGACAAAATGAAGACTACAAATAAAATATTAGGCTTCGCCTCGATGGCGGGAGT
>CAMWLX010000210.1 GCA_947175225.1 uncultured Porphyromonadaceae bacterium | reverse complement strand
GGTTTATTATACATAGAATTTGATAAATCATGATTACTCTTGATTCATCATATATGACAATTAGAAATCGATATGCTTGAAATAAAGAATATATATAAGTCTTTTGGGAATTTGCAGGTCTTAAAAGACATTTCCCTTAGTATTGAGAAGGGAGAGATAGTAGCGATTGTCGGGCCATCAGGAGCTGGCAAGACAACTCTTCTGCAAATAATCGGCACGCTCGAGAAGCCTGATAGTGGAAGTGTGCTTTTCAATGGCACTGAACTTATCGGAATGAAGGATAAAAAATTATCCGCTTTCCGCAACAAGAATATGGGGTTCGTATTTCAATTCCATCAGCTATTGCCGGAATTTACTGCCCAAGAGAATGTTGCCCTCCCTGCATTAATTGCAGGCACTTCAAAAAAGGCTGCAATGGACAAAGCAGCTGACCTTCTCACTCATTTAGGACTTTCAGACCGCATATCTCACAAGCCATCTGAAATGAGTGGCGGAGAACGCCAGCGCACTGCCATAGCCCGTGCTCTCATCAATGATCCGGAAATCATCTTCGCCGATGAACCCACCGGAAGCCTTGACTCAGCCAACCGCCAAGAAATCCAAGACATATTCGTCGACCTTCGCGACAGATTGGGCCAGACGGTAGTGATGGTGACTCATGACTCCTCTTTAGCTGCAATCGCCGACCATATCATAGAAATGGCCGACGGTCGCATTATTATCCCCCCTGCTGAGCAAGAAGCCATCCGGGAAAATATCCCGCATATAGAAGTTGAAGAATCATTCTCTGTAGTAGACTCTCTTGACTCGGGGGGAGACAGAAGTGAGAATCTCATAGGGGATAGTGTCGAGGAGATCAGAAAGTCGATCGACTGATGCAGAGGAGCCAAAGATCTCTACTGCATCCCCTTCCTTACAATCGATTCCTGTCACATCAATCATACACGCATCCATACAAATATTTCCGACGGTAGGGGCATCCTTACCGTTGATTTTTACTGTGATGTTGCCTCGTCCAAAATGCCGATTCATGCCATCTGCATATCCAATTGGTATAGTGGCGATTCGGGAATCTCGGTCAAGTATAGTTCTACGTGCATACCCTACACTTTCCCCTCGTTTCCAGTCTCTGATAGCTATGATGACGGTGCGCAGGGTGCTGACCACTGAAAGTGGTGCTTCCACTTCAGGGGGAAGTGTATTCACTCCATAAAGACCAATCCCAAGACGTGCCATATCATAATGATACTCCGGGAAACGCAGTATCCCCGCAGAGTTAAGGACATGGCGTAGGAATGGATGTGAAGACTGCGAAAGCATATATTCCGTAAATCTGTCGAATTTCTGCAACTGGAGCAGAGTGTAATCGTCCATATCCGGGCAATCAGCAGTTGCGAGATGACTGAATGCCGAAGCTATGCGTAATGCATCGGTAGAGTTAAGTATATGCATGACTTCAGGAAGTTCCTCCTCTACGAAACCCATACGGTGCATACCGGTATCAAGTTTTATATGGACGGGATAATCCTTTACTCCATATTTTTCTGCTTCTTTCACCACGTCAAGGAGCATCGGCATTGAGAAAACCTCCGGTTCCAGACGGTTAGCAAACATCTGACGATAGTTCACCACTTTAGGATTCATCACCATGATGGGCATTGTGATTCCTCTGCGGCGAAGGTCGATACCCTCATCAAGTACAGCCACGGCAAGATAGGCAGCTCCACAATCCTGCATCGTTTTAGCTATTTCATAGCTGCCTGCTCCATATCCTGATGCTTTCACCATCGCCACAAGCCCTGTACCTGCCGGCAATTTAGAGCGGAAATAATTATAGTTTCTAACCACAGCATCAAGATTTACCTCAAGGACTGTCTCATGAGTACGAGCCTCAAGAAGTTGGGCTATTCTTCCGAAATCAAACTCAGAAGCACCTTTGAGAAGGATTGTTTCATTGCAGAAATCGGAAGTGCTCAAATTGGCAAGTAGATCATCAGTAGTATCGAAGAAAGTTGAATCCTCAACTACAGAGGAGAGAATATCCTTCCCTTTCTTCATTCCTTCTCCAACTCCAATCAGTCTTTTCACTCCTGACGATTTCAACATATCTGCCATAGAGGCTATGGCATCTTCTGATGAGTCTGCTTCATGTAGAAGATCGCTTACAATAAGAGTCTCTTTGCTTCCCGGGGCGAGCCGCCGCTTCATAAAGTCGAGAGCCGGGGCAAGCGATGACTGATCAGACGTATATGAGTCGTGGATTACAAGGCAGTCGTTCACTCCCTCGCTGACATTGAGACGTGTGCCTATACGGTGAAGTTTCTTCAACGAGTCTTGAATTTCAATGTCAGAAAGACCAAGAGTTTTTGCAACCGCTATTGCATGGCCGACATTCTCAATTTCCCAATCCTTTACATCTTGTTTCCCAAAATTGTCTCCGAAAGGATTATCCGGCAGATCAGACCTATGCCAGCATATAAGCTCTTTGCCATGACATTGTCTGACTACCTCTTCTTCAATATCTGGATAATCCGCACAATAGATCACTCTCTTCACTGCATCTCCTGAAGCAAGCGAGACTTTCTCTCGGATTTTTTCTTCTCTGGATGAAAATCCTTGAGCATGGGCATCCCCTACATTGGTAATGACTACAGTATCAGGTACTATGCATTCAGCTATCGATTTCATCTCCCCGGCTTTGGATATGCCGGCCTCTATCAAAGCTACATCACTTCCTGTCTTTATGCCCCATAGACTCAGCGGGACACCTATCTGAGAGTTATAACTGCGAGGAGAACGACTCACATTTAGTGCTGGAGATAAAATCTGAAAAAGCCATTCCTTAAGAGTAGTCTTTCCTCTCGACCCTGTGATCGCCACTATGGTAGAGGCATTATTTCTGCCCATAGCGCCCACTTTTTGCAAGGCCTTCAGAGTATCCGGCACTACGATCCAAGTCGCCCCTTCCATTTCAGAAGAAGACTCCGGAATTTCATTGACTACGAAACAGCGTACACCTCGCTGGTAAAGATCAAAGATATAACGGTGACCGTCGTTGCTTGCACCACGGAGGGCAAAAAAAAGCGACTTCGCGGGGTCGGTGAGGCTCCGCGAGTCGATAAGTAGGATTTCGACATCCCTATTCTCGCCTTTCAGCGATGAGTCAAGAAGTGCCGATATCTCATTTAAATTGGTTTTCATTCTTATGTAAACAATGAGGCAATAAAAATGACAAGGATGAGAATGGGAGTTACCCATTTAAGCAGAAACATTACAGTGCCTGCCAAAGGATTGCGTATTGTCCCCCCATTTGTAAGCTGATCTTTCATTAAATTCTTGGGAGCAAACCAGCCAAGGTATATTGCCATGATCAATGCGCCGAGAGGCATAATGATATTGGCTGTCACTGCATCACATGCGCCAAAAATTGTATATCCGAAGATGGTCCAATCTGACAAGACTCCGTTGCTTAAAGAAGACAATGAGCTCAGCAGAACCAATGGCACCAATACTACACATGTAGCAGGGACACGTTTCAAATTAAAATGGCTGCTGAAGTATGCTATTGACACTTCGGCTATTGAGATACTACTTGTAAGGGCAGCCACAGCAAGCAGAATAAAAAAGAGAGACGACCACAGTTGTGGACACCACATATTGTTGAATATCTCCGGGAAAGTTACAAATACCAAAGCTGAGCCATCAAATGACTCCCCTTCAAGGCCGAATGACATCACACCTGGGAAGATGATCATACCTACAAGGATTGCAACTGCCATATCGAGAAGAGAGACAGTGAAGGCTGTGCGCGTAAGATTAGTATCTTTACGAAAATAGCTGCCGTAAGTGATCAATGTGCCCATCCCAAGACTGAGTGAGAAGAAAGCCTGCCCCAAGGCACTGATACAAACTTTGGGCGTTATCTTCGAGAAGTTGGGATTAAAGAAATATTCCAGACCCTCAGCTGCCTTAGGAAGGCTCATCGCATTTATGCAAAGGATAATCAGGATGACGAATAGAAGAGGCATCAAAATATTGCTTGCTCTCTCTATGCCTTTCTGAACTCCCATACAGAGTACACCACCACACACAGCTATAGTGATCCAAGTCCATATCATAGGAGGCCATACACCTCCAACATATTCCTGCATACGGTCGGCAAATTGCAGATTGCTTCCCTCCTCCACTCCTGGAATAGGAGCAAATAGCTCGCCACTTAACGACTGATAAAGATACTCAAGAGTCCAACCTGACACCACCATATAAAAGGTGAGGATCAAATAGGAGCAAACTATACCAAGGAAACCGGAAATCCACCAAGGCTTGCCGGGACTAAGTTTCTTATAGCTATCTATAGCATCACTTTTTCCTGCGCGTCCGATGGAAAATTCTCCAAGCATGACAGGTATACCGAAGAGAAGCACACATATCACATAGACAAGCAAGAATGCTGCGCCACCATGGGCTTGCGTTTCAGCCGGGAAACGCCATACGTTTCCCAGTCCGACTGCACTGCCCACAGTAGCTGCTATAAGCCCGATCTTACTGCTGAATTCAGATGTAGTAGCCATATAGTTGTCAAAATGTCACGTTGTCATTTTGTCAAGATGTCTGATTATTCCACAGGGTCTGCAAGGGTTGCATCGGGCACTGGCTCCGGCATGTCGCCGGTAGCAGCCTCGAGTTTCTTCATCTGAGAGAAGATGAAAGCTGCCGAAAGGAGACAGAGGGCGATAAGGATAACCCAAATAGTCCATACAGGAATCTTACCCCAAAGAAGCATCGGGATAGAAACGAGGTAGTTGCCGACAGCTGTAGCTGCAAACCATCCACCCATCATAGCGCCCTTCAACTTCGGAGGAGCAACCTTGCTGACGAAAGATATCCCCATAGGCGACAGAAGAAGTTCTGCAAAAGTAAGGAGCAGATAAGTTGAGATTAGCCAGTTGGTAGAAACTTCTCCATTGGTGCCAACGAGTGAGAGAGAGCCAAATACCATAACGAGATAAGCTATGCCGGCTACGATCATACCATACCCTATCTTGCGTGGTGCAGAAGGTTCTTTCCCATTTTTATTGAGCCATCCGAATAAGGCAAGTGAGAATGGAGTAAGAGCCACCACAAAGAATGGGTTGAATTGCTGATATGCAGCAGGGTCAATGTTAGTAAGAGTCTCAGGAAGGACCCCTGTATAAATCCAGATTACTATTCCTGCGCAAGCAGCTAAGATTATGCCGCTGATGACTTTTCCTTGAGCAGATTTAGACTGTATAAGGCTAAAGAAAGCATATACGGCAACTGCGATTGCTGACAAGGCTCCGAGGTTGAACCCGATACGTGTCCAAGAAGAAGATTCGGAAGAAGTACAGCTCTTAGCAAACTCCGTAAGAGTCTGCCCATTCTGGTGGAATACCATCCAGAAGAAGATCACGACGGCAAATACGAGGAAGAGAGCCACGACGCGCTGCTTTGTCTGCTCTGGAGTGAGTTCAGGGCCATTGTTGACAGCAGCTGCTTTATTTCCGCCAGCCTGCTTAGGCGCATCTGTGATGATGTGCTTGTAAGTCTTACGTCCAAGAGTATAGATAAGGAAGCTGACTATTAGAGATGCGCAAGCAAGAGAGAATGCATATGTGCAACCCGTGGAGAACGCTGAGATATACCCACTGGCAAAGTCTGTAAGGGTAGAGAAATGTGCAGAGCAGCTATCCGCAAAATTTTGAAGATAACCTGTAAGCCAAGCTCCGAGATCTCCTCCTTGCTCCATACCGTTCTTTACGGCGAAGTCTGTCATGCTCTTGATGGTTTCTGAATCAGTCGGCATTTTGGTAAAGCCATCCGTATCAAGACACCAGTTGCTGACCGTAGCGGCCATGGCATTGTTTGTAAGGAAACCTGCTTTTGTAAGAGCCATATTTTTAAGAGCTATAGCTGCCCCTGGAGCGAACATAGACCCAAGGTTGATAGCCATATAGAAGAGAGAGAAAGCAGAGTCACGACGCTCGCTATATTGCGGATTGTTGTAAAGGTCGCCTACCATTACCTGAAGGTTGCCTTTAAAGAGACCGGTACCGGTGGCAATTAAGAGCAAGGCGGCGAGAAGAATCATGAAAGAAGAATTGCTGCGGATCGGAGTTGGAGCCGACATCAGGGCATAGCCAACAAACATAACCGCAATACCGGCAAGCACACATTTATTGAAGCTCCAGCGGTCGGCGAGCCATCCGCCGAATACTGGCATGAAATACACGAGAGCCAGGAATATCGAGAATATCTGGCCGGTCCAGGTGGCGTCGAAGCCGAATTTAGCCTGGAGGAAGAAAAGGAAGATGGCGAGCATCGTGTAGTAGCCGAAGCGTTCGCCGGTGTTCGCGAG
>CAMWLX010000209.1 GCA_947175225.1 uncultured Porphyromonadaceae bacterium | reverse complement strand
CTCTTATACATCTTTTTAATCGCTTTTTAATTTCTTTGTGACAGCAAAAATTGATTATTAGGCATTTTATTCAGACAATTTAACAAAAATTCAATATCTTTTGAATTCCCGTTTCTCTATTTTTTGCCACTCTGTGCCCCGGTGCCCTATCTCGCAAGCGACATATTGATCGAAACTCCAAAATTGCTGTTTGAAGTTGGGAATGCCGATGATGACACAAGTGGAGTATTGACCTGGTGATCGAAAAATGCTGCCAACGTAATACGACGGCTCAGCACATAACTTGCCATAAAGTTGAGTGAGAACGATTTTGTGCCCTGAGTAGCCTGCGTATATGCTGTCTCAATCCTTCTTATAAGACTCGCATTGTTTGCAAAATTCAAATCTACATCTATCGAGAGGTCGTTGCTAACTCCTCCCTGCCTGCTGCCAATCTTGATGATCTTATTGAAATTCGCTATCTTGTAGCCTGCTCCTATCGTGATCTGCCGCGACGATGTCTCCACTACTTGACCCGCCTGAGAGTTAAGATTGAGCGTGCGGCTGTCGGTATATTGCAGATTGACCTTAAGATCATTGTTGAGCGTAGCATTTACTCCGATTAGAGGATTAAATTTCTCTGTGATCGCTACTGAGGATATATTATACGGAGACGATGGAATCGGGTTCTGGGTTGCCTCGTCGAGAGTAAAACCATAGTCGCCGTCCACTCCTATCCAATTCAGATAAGAAGAATAGCTTCCGGCAGAATACGTACAGTTGTAGGCATGCTGCACTGTAAACGCCTTAAACCATTTTTTCATGTTTCCTAAATTGATAAATCCATCATATGTCACCTTCCAATTTGGAAGCATTGATGAAAGTCCCGGGAATAGATTAAGCTTTACGCTATTCACATTCGTTCCGCTGTAGGCAGCTAAGAATGCCGGTATCAAGACATCGCTCGATGTGCGACTGACGCTTCCAACTTCTGGATTATACTCCGTGCCGACCAATGGACTTCCTTCCAAAAAGCCACCTTCCGGATAGCGCATACCGGCATACAACCTCTCATATCTTTCAGCTACGACCGGAATGTATTGCAGGAATTTATTGAATGCCTCAGAATAATATCCATCTTCTGCCTTATATGTCTTAAGCGCAGTCTTCAGTGCCACGTGTGTACGTGTATAGCTTCCGGTACGCGACGTTGGCATTCCGGAATACATAAACTGCACCTGATTCGTACGGTTATCCGTCAGATTTTCAGTCAAAGTGATCTTAAGCCCCCTGATTGGTTCAAGTGTCAATTCAAAGTTAAATTCCTGACCCTTGTTCCACACCGCCGGAGAAGTATTCTGCCCATCCGTCAGAAGCCAACCCCTTTCGAGTGCTTTTTCCACATAGCTTTCATCATAGAATCCGAATGCGAAGTCAAGGCCGGGACTCATCGGTCCGTAACCGTTAGATTGTCCGAATACGTCTCCCACCGACGGGCGGAAGAGTGGAAGATTAAGTGAATGATTCTGTCTCCAACGCATAGATAAGCTTCGAGGAGCCATAAGCAGACGTACTCCATGTTCAAGGATATCCATACCTATGCTTTTCTTGTCGTCTTTCACTTTTTCCTGCGCTACGATCTTGACTATCTCTTTCCCTTTATTCAAAATCTCCACACTGTTATCATCAATAGGTTTCGTCTTCAGGTCAAAACGCTTTCCATTGACGGTTGCCGTGAAGACGATATCCTTCGTCTTCATATTATGCTTGAAGACTGTTGTGCTGTCTTCAGAGAGTTGTATGCTCTTTTCTAATCGCTTTCTTTTACTATCAGTTTTTTTATTAGCCGGTTTTGCTCCGCCTGCCTTAGTGCTGTTATTTCTTTTGCCGCCGGAGTTCTTTCCTGAGAATCGAGTATTGATATCTTTAAGGAATTTGCTATGGTTGTAGAGCGTCTCGAAATTAATACGCCCATCTGCATTCCATGTTGCCTGGTTTTGTATAGAGTTGCCCATATCTACATCCTGAATCTTGGTGCCTCTATCCCATCTGTAAGTAGATGTATAGCTCAAGTTGCCGGTCAGGTAGTCAAGGAAAGGAATCTTGTTGAACGGTGCCTTATAGCTTCCCGTAAACGTCTGGTTGTAGTTCCACGGCGTTCCGAGTCCCTTGATTGAATTGATTACGGTGTCTTTCCAATCTCTATATTTATCAGGGAACAATTTCTTATTTACTGCTCCTAAAGTCTCTTCAATTCTGGCTGTAGTGTTACTTTGGAATGAGAAGGTCAGCGACTGCAAGAGATTCCAGTTGAGTGATAACTGACGGTCCCAAAGGAAGTTCTTGCTGACTTGCACCGGAAGTTGCATATCGACATCTACCTCCGAACGCACCTGCTGCTCATAGTAGTGGCGCGACATACTGGTGAAGAATGTCAGGTTGTTGAAGAGCCAATTGACCTGCCAATCCTTCAGGAACTTCTGGAATTTTGACTTTCCATTAAGTTTTGAGAAAGGTTTCCATGGCTTGTAATATGGTGAATAGGAATATTGGAACGAGCCTCTATAGTCCGACGTATTCTCATACTCAGTGGTGGGATCCATATTCTTCTGCTTGTTGAAATTGAACGCAATTGTGAAGTTGGCAGGGTCCCATGGCATGGAATTCTGCGAAGTGACGTTAAATCTCATATTCGACAGAGAGAATGATTCCGTAGTCTTCTTAGTGACGGCATATCCCTTAATTGAATCTTTCTCAGCTTTGGTAGTTGCAGCCGACAAGGCATCTTTAAGCAAAATGTCCTGGTCAAGTGGATTATATTTCGGCGTGGTGGTTTCACTGCTCCTCGAATAATAGACAGGAGCAGCAAGCTTAACTTTTTCAGGCACAAGCTTACCCAAGTTTCCTTGAATTGAGAAATTATATTGGTCATAATTGTCAAGGCGACGTTGTGAGAGTCCTTGGTCTACGCTTCCGAATCCGGCTGTCTCCTTATGCATGGCAAAGTTGACAGTAGCTATGTCAGAAATGGCAAGATTTGTATTGACTTTTGCTGCCCAGCCACCTTCCTGATTGAAGTCAGTCACTTTAAGCTCATTGACCCAAACTGTTCCATCCTTCACTGAGTTAGATTTATTGCGGACTCCGATGAGCATTGTGCGCACATCACTCAGCGACGGATTGCCAAGCACAGATACAGTATTGCGTTGGTTCTCCGGGTCACGCATTGAAAATAGCTTTATATATCCCACTCCCTCTTGTCCCTCCGACATAGCTCTGTTTCGTGCCGTCTTTGTCGATGTGAAGAGTTCAAAGGGGAGATCAAGGAAATTGTTCTTTGGCCATACGAGCCATCTGTCGGCAGAAGAATAGTTATTATACTTAGCCGGTGCAGTTATATCAAGAGGTATCTCATATTCGTAATAATTATTTTTGACATCTGATCCGACACGTATGAATATGGCAAGGTCACCGTCCTTAAGATTAGTGTGGTTGTCTACTTCTGCTTCCGCGTGCACCCACATCTGCAGGCGCTTGTAGATACGAAGGTCAAGTTGAGTATTCTTGTATATGCCACGCGCATCTCCGGGTTGTATTCCTGTCATTTTCAATTGAAGCGACTGTTCATTAAGTTGGGTAGCCGTCGCTGCGCTTGCATCCTGAATTCGGGTCACACCCGGAGGGAGGATATAGTTGACTGGTGTGCGGTTGGAGTTCTCCTCAATATTGACAACACTCATGTCAATTTCCCCTTCAGCCGGAGAGTCATTGCGGGAGTTGAGATTAAACTTATAGTCGCGCCACTCGCCTCTGACGAGTTCAAGCGAACCAAATCGAAGGTGAGTCGTTTCAGAAAAGCCTGTCATGAACATACGCACAAAGCGGATGGTAGAGAAATCGCTGATTCCTCCTACTACTTTTTCTGCACTTGTCAAAGGTATCTTGAATTGATACCAGACTGCCAGCCGCTGTCCATCGGGTGTCGGGACCATTCTCTCTTGGCGATCCGTCACGAAATTCTTGCCGACCACGAGATCTTCCGGCCTGATCGACACTCTATATTGGAAATAACGTTCATATTCGTTGAGGGTGTTGTCCTGGTTGATATCCTCCACATCCGGTACAGCCCTGCTCGACTGATACTGTGGATTCGGACTCTGGTCGGGAGATAGGGAGTTACCCTCTACACCATTGTAATGTTTATAGCGGTCAAGGATCGACGTATGCTGGGCATCGTAATAATCTGATCGGAAGAAATGATAGTTGTCGCCTGCCGGGTCATTGAATACCGACATCGGATCTTCCTGCATCTTGGATATAGTTTCTGCCGGCAATTTCTGTCGCAATGTCTCTACAAAGTCTGCATATGTTGGGAAAGAAAATTCCTCTTCTGTAGGTATGCCGTCAAGACCCACGTCTTGAAGCAGACGTGCATCAGGAGCATTCTCAAATGCATAAGTCAGTGAATTCTGTTTCGACACCTTTCCCCATACTGTCTCTTCTATGAAGTCGGTATTGCCGTCTACCGGCAAACCGTTTTCATAACTTTTCATTCCATCTTTTAATATATCCTCCGAAATCTCACCGAAGTTGAAATATAGATCTCCGCCGGGATTGAATGGGGCATTCTCGTCAAGAAATGGGTCAAGAAGCCAAAACTGTATATACTCCACATTGGAAGTCTCGAAATTGGAGTTTTCGATCTTTCGCATGATGCCACCCCACCTCTTCTCAGGATTAAGAAGAGATCCATCACTGTCTATATTCTCAGCATCCACATTATATGGTCCCCTCTCTTTCGGATAGAAAGAAAGGTTGAGGGTCTGGATATAATTGGCATCTCCATAATTGGTCTCGCGCCCAGGATAGATCTCATACACTTTGACCTCTCTCACATATGGATTTGAAAGCTGCTCTTTGTCGTTCTTCAAATATCCCGGCAGCATCGAGCTATTCCGCTGAGTGAATATACGGTCGATGTAGTTCCAGGCTAAAAGCGCGCGGTTTTTGCCATAACTCGGATCATTGCTCAAGTTTGCTTCCGGAAACAAGGCATCTTCCGAATTGTCTTGTGGGACTGAAGCCAAAACCCAGCTATAGGGATTCCTCAAGTCCACTCCGGTCTGCGATGTCTCAAAATCATCTACATATGAACTACCCTGATTGGTACCAGTCTTCTGCTTCGATGGTATCAGCTGGGCATACTCTGCCGTGAAATTGAAACTGGATGGAGCTGTGGCATTGATGGTAGGCACCCTGTTGATAAGGTTGGTGAGCCACATAAACTGTTTATTGTAGCTCAAATTGAATCCAAACATGGTGTTGTTGATGATTTCCTCGCCAATGCCAACTTTTTCAGTAAGGGATTTCTCTCCGAAATGAAGGAAAGTTCCCCCAAAGGTCAAATCTTTATTGAATCGATACTGCGCATCAAGTCCCATCAGCGTCTTCCTCTGCATGGAAAACATCGACTGGTTTTCAAGCGAGACACTGACATTGGTGCCCGAGTCAATTATGCTTTGGTTGGTGATGGTGACTATACCCATAGAATAGTCTACAGTATAGTCGCTGTTCTCAGTAAGCACAGCTCCTCCGGCAGTCACTACGACAGAACCTCTCGGCACATTCATAGCACCAAGATTAATCTGACTTCCCCTGCCTGATGAATACTCTCCATACATTGTAAATTTATTCTTGTCAGCAAATTGCTTTGCCACCACGAGGGTAGAGTCGTATAGTTCTTGATATACGTATCTGTCGGCAAGAGCATCATTATTTATCTGCTTTCTGAGGTTGGAGCCGAATGGTTCAGCCACCGGGAAGATCACCTTGCCGTTGGATGTCTGTATAGTATAGCCCTCTATGAAGTCAAAGATTCCGTCACTGACCGACTCTCCATTAGAGTCTATGCGGTCAAGACCCATCACCTGGAGCAATGGCTTGTTGGAAATCGAACCAACCGGGATATAAGGAATCTCAATACCCGTAGAGTCACTGAGAAACTTGACATTAAACTTGAAGTTCTTTTTCTGAATCTGATAGGCACCCAAGCTATAGACGTTTTTCATCATCAGCTGCCACATTGGAAGCTTCGGAGACACTGTCGTGCCGCGAAGCATCTTCAAATACAATGCATTTTCGGTAGATGTCACATCCCCGGAAAACTCACCGACTTGATACACCTTGCCATTATATGTATATTCAAACGCTACTGCAAGCACCTCATCAGTATTAAGAGCCTGCTTCAAGGATATATATCCGAGAGCTGAATTAAGCGTATATTCGCTTGAATTAAGCAGTCTTGCGCTCTCCACTTTCTCAAAGTCTTTGCCTCCCTCTATTCCATAGGCATTCAGTGGTCTGAGCACTTCTGTCACCTGATTGATATTTCTTGCTCCAGGATATTCAGTCTTGATA